>DAIUCB010000197.1:0-5353 GCA_036846385.1 Bacillota bacterium
TCTGTTTAACATCTTTTTGCATTCACCCTTGCTTATTTCATAGCCTGCGGCTAAATGTGCGGTTGCATCTATTTCATCTATTAAATTTATAACCTTTATGGCATTAAGCAATGCTTTATTTTTATAGAATATATTTTTACCTCCGGGAGAAGTAAGCTTTTTGATTCTTTTGTAAAGCTCTTTGATTCCTATATCAGTCGGTGCATCTAACACGATAAATTCTGAATTATAGCCTAATTTTTTCAAAAGCTGCATTTGCATTTCGCAATATTCTCCAAGTCTGCAAGGACCGCAGCTTCCTGTAATTACTATAGTGTCTGCTCCCTGCTCTATTGCCTGAATATAGTTTCCTATCATCAGCTTAAAGGGAAGACATATTTCCTCGGGTGAATAAAGAGAGCCTATTTCCAATGATGCTTTGTTATTTTTAGGCGGGATGACATATTCTATACCAAGTCCGTCGCATAATGCTTTGATTGCCAGATAAATATTACCCATGTGTGGAAATGTTAATTTCATTGCGATACCTCCTTTCAAGTAAATCTGCGAATGCTTCAATTCGCGTATCAATACCTGCTTCCCCTGTGTGTTCGTCTAATTTAATAATTAAAAATGGAAAATCCCCTATTTCATATTTAATAAATTCAACCGTAACCGAATCAATTCCGCAGTTAAAGGAGGAAATATATATAATTCCATCAACAGCTTTATTATTGCATACAGCTGAAACGAAACCGTAATTATTTCTTGTAAAGGTCCAGAATGGTTTTTTATATAGCTTTTTTACCATATTATCCTTCGATGAATCATCGGTATATTCCTCTGTTATTATTCCAATCCCTAATTTATTCAGCTTTTTTACTATATTCATATTAATATAATTATCGTAGATGTTGTAGGGATGACCTGCTAAAGCAATATTAATATCGTAATTTTCATTTTTAATACCAAGTTTGAAGTTTTTTTGCTCAAATAACGCTTTACTATAGGCTTCTTTGATTTTGCCGGTATCTCCGGTGACAACTCTGCCTGCATCAAGTACCCAATTATAAAGATTTTTTTCTGATGTGGCATAAATGGGCTTTGTAATTGATTGAGGCATACCATCAATGCTGTTTAAAACCATTTCCGGCAGACCGCAAAATTTAGGACATATATATTCTCTTTTTTTAAGCTGCATAATTCTCGGAATAATGATAACGTCACATTTATCCTTTATAGCAGAAACATGTCCGTGAAATATTTTTATCGGCAAACAAGCTTCATCAACACAGTGCTTAACACCTTCATCCAATATTTCCTTGTTTGTATCACCGGAAGTAATAATTTCAGCTCCCAGCTCGCTAAAAAGCGTAACTAAAAAAGGATGATATTTGTTATACAATAGACCCTTTGGAATTCCTATCTTCACATCTGCCTCCATATAAAATAATTTCGTAAAAATATAAATATCAATTTTTTTAGAAAATAAAAAAATATCACAAATTATAGTATTACCTGTAATATGTGATATTATTCCAAATAAGATAAAATTGTGTTATTGAATATATTTTGAATCATATATTATTCAATATTTTTCATACCTCTGAGTCTTGGAAACAGTATATTATTTTCAAGGTGGATATGTTGAAATATATCTGATTCCATTTCCTGAAGCTTTTTGTAGGTCAATTCAAAGGTCTCGCATGTATCCTCAGGAATTTTGTAATCATCAGTTACAATTCTTAATTCCTTCAGTATATCTCCTGCACCTGTATGCTCATCCTCTAAATCCTTGATAACATTTAAAGCCATATCCAAATCATAATGAGAATTACTTTTTAAAAACTCTTTAATTGCAGGATATTGAACTGTTTCCTCCTTAGTTAAATGAGCTTCCAATTCCATTCTCAGCATATTAAACAGCTTGTGAACCTTAGTAATCTCAGGATGATGAGCACCATGAACTCTTAAAATTACAGTAGTCAATTCACCGATTTTCGGCAACTCAGACCAAAGATAAGAATGATGCTTGTTTATTATATGATCAACCAATTCGCTTATAGGGGCTTCAGTCCAATTTATATCATCAGCTCGTTTTTCAAATTTATCATACAGACAGTTTATTTTATCCAATATTTCATTTTCGTCTAAATTTTGTGATTCTATTGCAGTTTTTAATTGTCTGTCACCGCCGCAGCAAAAATCAATTTTATATTCTTTAAAAATATCTGCTGCCTTGGGAAATCTTGTTACTATTTCTCCGATTTTTTGTGAACTGTTAAACTTTATCATTTTTACCTCCTAATTTTATTTTAAGAATTTCTGTAGTTTTTTAACTATATTATTAGGATTAACTAATTATAAGTTTTAAGCCATTTATTATATTAATTTTTTAATTCCATTTTTTGCCTTACAATTTCATTCCAGCTATCAATAATCGGTTTAATTATTTTAGGACCTGTTTTTGATATAAATACTAATTGGGATACAAGCTTAGGCTCACATTTTTTATAATCAATTTTATTGCCCACAACATCAACTTGATACCATCCGTCACTTAGCTGAAAGAAGCCCTTAATTCGATAGCATTCATGCTTAATAATATTTAAAAAGTCCTCCAGCTTATCTCTTTCAACAATGCCGTCATAATTCATAGTAAGGCTTTTGGGCTTTGTTTCAGGAGTATTTGTTGAAGCTTCACCATCTGTCCATTTATTCTTCAATAAATCCTTATTCATAAAGCTCATATCAAAATCTCCGAAGGTACTTGTGACAATATCACAGGACGGATTGATTTTTCTTATTTCTGCTATAAGATTTTGCAGCTCTTCATCATTAATCAAATCTATTTTATTTATTATCGCCATGTGACAATGCTTTAGCTGTCGGTAGACTGTTTCTAAATCCTTTAGCTGCTCTGTAAAATTAACCGCATCAATTAGGCATAAAACTCCCTTTAAGCAATATTTGTCCCCTGCTATCACTTTAACTCCATCAAGTATTTCTTCAATATTTGACGGATCAGCCAAACCTGAGCTTTCAACGAATAAATATTTTAAATTCATTTTCGACATTTCTACTAAGGCCTGGGCAAATGACAGTTTTAAGCATGAGCAAAATATAGAACCCCTGTTAACTTCAATCATTTCTATATTATCTCTCTTCAAAATTGCTCCGTCGATACTTAGCTTCCCAAATTCATTTTGAATAACTCCAACCCTTTCATCCTTTAAAAGTTCGAGTATCCTTAACAGAACAGTTGTTTTGCCGGAGCCTAAAAAACCTGTTAAAACATATAAGTCAATTTTTTCATTATACATGATTTGCCACCTTAATATTACTTTTCGGCTTCCAGGATTTTTACTATATCCTTAGGCTTTAAAACCTTACCAACAGATACTACCTTTTCATTTACAACTAATGCGGGAGTTGACATAACGCCATAGGCTATGATGTCCTTAATATCTTCAATCTTTATTATCTCAGCAGATATATTACCTTCCTTTATTGCAGTCTCGACATTTGATTTTAATTCCGTGCATTTTTTACAGCCTGAACCTAAAACCTTGATTATCATAATTTATCTCTCCTTATTTTTTAGTAAAATACTATAATATTATTTTTATTACATAAGAATATATCCAAAGAAATTAAAAACATAACCGATTATTATTATCCCTATTGTAACCAGTCCTACAAATATGACCAACAGCTTTGTTTTAACAACCCTTTTAAGCATAATAATTGACGGCATTGAAAGGGCGGTAACTCCCATCATAAAGGATAATGCTGTTCCAATACCCACACCCTTTAAAACTAATGATTCTGCTATAGTTAGTGTGCCAAAAATATCAGCATACATCGGAACACCTACAAGTGTTGCAATTAAAACGGAATACCATTTATCCTGACCGAGTATTGATGATATTACAGCTTCCGGAATCCAATTATGAATTGCGGCACCGATTCCGACACCTACTAAAATGTACAGCCATACTCTTTTAATAATATCCAGGACTTGATCCTTTGCAAATGATAGCCTATCCTTAATTGTTAAGCTTTCCTGCTCGATTTCAAGAACTTTGTTTCCATAAACATAGGACTCTACATATTTTTCGAGCTTGGCTTTACTGATTATAGTTCCGCCGATTACCGCAAGCATAAGACCTACAACAACATAAGCAATGGCAATTTTCCAATTAAATATACTTGCCAATAAAATCACAGATGCTAAATCAACCAGAGGCGACGATATTAAAAATGAAAAGGTAACTCCTATTGGTAAGCCTGCACCGGTAAATCCAATAAATAAAGGGATTGACGAGCAGGAGCAAAAAGGAGTAACAGTCCCGAGGAGAGCACTGAGAATATTGGCTGTAATACCGTTAAACCTGCCGAGAATTTTTTTAGTTCTTTCCGGAGGAAAATAGCTCTGAATATATGAAATAATAAAAATTAAAACCGAAAGCAATATGAAAATTTTTATAACGTCATATATAAAAAAGTGAATGCTTCCGCCTAATCTTTCCTGAATATTAAAACCTAATATATTTTCTACAATCAGCTTTATTAAATTATAAAGCCACTCCATTTTAAGTAATTGGTTATTAAGCCATTCAAATATAAACAAAATTTCATCTCCCTACATAATTTATTGATTTTAATTCAGACGACTAAATCAAATATCATTGATAAAATCCTTAAAGCTTTTAAGATTATCTTTATTAATAGTATATTTCATCCATACTCCGTCTTTTCTGCTGTCAATCAAGCCGCTTTCACTCAGAATTTTCATATGATAGGATAATGTAGGCTGGGTTATATTGAACTCCTCTAATATTTTACATGCACAGAGCTCTCCGCCTGACAGCATTTTGAAAATTTTAACTCTGGTTTCGTCCGACAGAGCCTTCATAAATAAAGCATATTTACGGTAGCAATTCTCCACTGTTTTCACCTCGATTTATAATATAACATAGATAATTATCTATCTCTATTATATTCAAGACATAGATAAATGTCAATATATTAATTTTAAATATATAATAAAAAATCCTGTAATTAGCTACAGGATTATAATTATGTCTATAATTAATCATATGATTATATTTATTTCGCAAAATGAATTGCTTTATCATCTAAATCCAGCAACGCTTCATGGATTGATTCTGCAACCGTAGGATGAGGGTATATCACATGAGATGCACTATCTATATCTTTACCTGAGGCAATTAAGTTACTTATAGTGCTGATCATATCCGATGCATGAGCTCCTACAATTGATCCGCCTAAAATTTTCCTTGATGATTTATCGGCAATCAGCTTAACAAAGCCCTTTGTTTCACCCATAGTATGAGCCTTTCCATTGGCA
>DAIUCB010000198.1:0-5319 GCA_036846385.1 Bacillota bacterium
ATAAAATTTAATATGATGATTTAAATTTTGAGTTCCGAAATTTCCCCTCAACTGATAATATTATATAGACTAATAAGTATTTTATCAAGGAAAATTTGTTTTTTCGACAAATATACCAAAACCGCAGATCTCGAGTTCGTATCACAAACCCTCTTGTATATAACAGGAATCCAACCTCATCTGTAGGCCATGATTTCATACCTACCCAGCGTCCTTCCGAAACAGGGCGTCTGCAATTTGGTCTCATACTGTCTTCAACCCACGCTTGAATCATTGGACAATCCAATGCATCAGTATCCTTACCCTTAAGCCATTTATCCCACCATGCTAAAGATTCGTCAAGGTAGCTCATAGCAGGTCCGGGTAATAGAAAAAGCGCATGCTTATTTTCTTTATTGAAGCAGCTCAGGAAATAATGGTCAAAGAAGGAATGGAAGCTATAACATTAAGAAAGGTTGCAGATCTTGCCGGCTATAACGGTGCTACATTGTACAACTACTTTAAAGATTTAGACTTTGTGGGGTAAAATATGAGAAAAAGTTTTCATTTTTCCTACTCATTAACACTGCCTACAATAGACCTATTTTTATTAATCCAATCTATGACAGATCCAGCTGTTTTATCAGCCGATAATGGATTTTTGATATTAGTCTGAATAAAGAAAGTATCAATTACATTACCGCCCTTTTTTCTGACACGTGCCGCAATTGAATCGTATACAGAGCTCGGAGTCTTGTTATCTGCCTGAGTTATGAAAATAAAAACATTCTTGCCGGTAAAATCAATATTGTTAAGATATGTATTCATTGGTGTTGAATTTTTTCCTGCCCACACCGGCGAACCTATAAATATATTGTCGTAATCCTCTATGCTACAATTAATTGTTTTAATTTTTCCCTTTAACCCTAACAGCGCTGTGAATGCTGCCCATCCAAAACTAATATCCTTAATCAGTTCAATTTTTATGAGCTTGCCATTTACTGCTTTAGATATTTCCTTTGCAACCGTTTCTGTGTTTCCGCTTTTTGAATAATACACAACTAAATTTTTCATATTTTCCTCCGGATTTGATTAATCTTTTGCCTTATTATACCACATGCAATTATATTTAACATTAAAAGCAAATTAATTTGTGCATGCATTAATAAAAAATAAATTTTAGAATATACAAAATATTTAAGTATTAAGTATAAATGTAAAATATTTATATTACTATATATTTATTAATCATATTAGAAAGCTCAGTATAAAATGTTCTTTGTCAATATTAGGTTTAAAAATAGTATAAGCTTTGATTGTTTCTTTTATTAAATATTTTACATTTTATGAATATATATTCTACTTTATTCTCTTATCAATCTCTGAAATCGGTAATCTTATATCTTTACCATTATGCTGTTTTATTCGCTTCATAAATTCAATAAACTCTTGCTTCGTAATTATTTTTTCTCTAAGCAATTCATCAAATACCCATATTGTTCCATGAACCAATACACCTTCTTCTAATGCAACTTTTCGTAGTCTCATATCACCGGTAAGTAATATAAAACCACGTTTTTTTTGCAATTGCCAAAGCTAATGCATCATATTTTGAAAGTTGCATATGTTTTTCTAATATATTAAGTGCAAAATAAAACTCTTCTTCAGTTAATTCTAAAAGCTTCAATCCATAGTTTATTAAACTTTCATCTATACCCGTTGGTGTAAGTAGCTCATCTTTTAATGTTTCCTCACTTAAGTAAAATTTGTGACTAAGCTTAAAGGGGAGTTCCAATGCACCAACAGTCTGAAAATCAATCCAGATATTTGTGTCACTGCTTATATACATTATTTACTCCTCATCATTAAACTGTCTTAAATCTTGATTAATCTGATTAAAACTTACATTGAGTAATTCTGCCCCTCTTTGAATATTTATTTCTTCTTCTTCAATTGCTCTATATACTAATTGCTTAAATAAAGTTGAGTGTTCTTGCTCAATTCTTGAAGGTTCATTTTTTCTCCATCCACACTGCGATGACCTTATCATAAAAGAACGATAAGCATTTTCAGATATAATTTCTAATTCCTTAGCCCTATACGCAAGGCATATCATTGAAATACCAAATTCTGCTGCAGGTACTTGCATATCGGCCTGAATTCCTGCTCTCCTAATCCCCAATTCTCTTACAGCATCCTTTGCCGGAAAAAGAAAAGCACATGCAATACCATTAGTAATATGTTCACGATCTTTTTCCTCCATCTCATCATTCCAGCTGAATGCCATATGGACTAATTCATGAGTTATAGTAAACCTTTGACGTTCCGGATTCATATTCTTGTTTATTACAATATATGGCCGTACATTAACCATGCCATTTATTCCTGAAAACTTGTTATCGCTAAAATCAATTAAATATACCAAAACCCCATTATTTTCAAGTAAAGTAATTAAGTTATTAACCGGCCCCTCCACAGATAAATTCAACCATTCTCTTAATTTTCCGGCACAAACCTCTAAATCTTCTACTAAAGATAAACTATGAATTTTAGGTGGTTTTGGTAATACAGTACTACCTAAAAGATTAACAACAATAAAGAATCGATTGAAATACTCTTCGATACTCTCATACAATAATTCCTGTTTATTTTTTGATAATGATGCATTCTTTCTAAACTCGCCATGTATAAAATGCAAATTTTCATCTCTAACAGACATGAAATCCATAACTTTTATATTTAATGCTTCCGCTAATTTACGCAAAACTTGTATATCCGGAGTACGCTTATCACTCTCATAATTAGAGATTGCCATATTGGTCATACCTATTTTATCTGCAAGTGCTTTCATAGTCATATTGTTCTTTAGTCTATAATATTTTAAATTTTTACCAAACATAGTATCGCCTCCTTGTTTATATTATATCATTTTTTATTAAAAAGTAAACACGCATAAAAAAAATATTTTTAAAGCTGCCATAAAGCAAAATAAGCAGAATCTCACTTCAGGATTCCGCTCTTGTTATATTACATCACAAAACAAATGTGCTTTCTATTAATATTTCAATTGCCCTTTCATAATTTTTTGAGCATTTATCTTAATAAACTCTTTGAATCTATATTTATTCCCTCTTGATAAGCAGATCTTTTTTGCCTTTTTATGCATTCAGCTATTGGAATCAAGCGTTTATCCTTTATTTTGTCCAGCTGCTTCAATCTTCTGTCTTCTATGTTTACGTTTGAAATTATAGACAAATAAATTTCTTCAGAATAAAATATCGGCTCTATTTTGTCTTTATATCTTTCCAGCAATCTATCCGCTATTAATAAACCTTCAGGATCATAATCCCCTGAATAACATAACATGCAGTCATTTTTACTCAGCATATCCAAAATAACTAAAGTGGATAGATTAATTTGTCCGTTAGAGCATATTAGCGTCATTTTATTGTGAGAATTAAAAATAATTTCATAAAGTTTCATAAAAAATGTAGGGTTTTCAACTATTAACACTTTATTTCCCATTGGCTTCAGCACATCAATTTTATTCAAATTCATCAGAGAAAGATAAAACGGTTCATAATTTTCAGTTAAAACATTCCAGCTCTTAGATGCAACAAGCTTATTATCTTGCAATATGTATGCAAAAACTCCTGCTACTAAAGTATTGTTTGAAATATCATCTTTTAATATATTGTTTTCATAAAGCAATGTATTTTTTTCTTCTGCATTTTTAGGAAATTTATACTTGCCTTTTCTACACAAATAATATGTCAATATTTTATTTAAAAAAGTATTTTCATCTAATGCATGAGGATTATTTGTTATATCAGAAGCTAATATCGCTAATCTTAATTTAGATTCACAATTTATTTTATTGATTATTTTGCTTAGGAAAATCAATTCTTTAAGTAATTTTTTCCCTGAGCCGTCATCGTTATATTTGTTGTTAAGCAAGCTATAACAGCCTCCGTCTTTATTTGTAAATGAAGCCATAATAAAATTATAAATATCGCCATCTACAGAATTTTTTAACTCATTAAAAAATCTGTCTTTTTTTAATCGGTTGATTTCGTCAATATCTTTATTTATTATTATTTTTTCTCCAAAATACATACAAAGCATTTCATAAAAATCAACATTTTCGAATTTGGTGTGTTTTAAAGATTCAACAAAATCAGTCACTTTTATTGTATATGACTTATTGAGATAAAATTTTTGCCCCAATAAATCTACCAGGGCATTTTTTTCATCTTCCGTCATGTTTTCTAATTTTATTGTTCCGCTGAATTTTCCTATGCTGATATATTTATCTTTAATTTTGACAAGTATTCTCCTATATGCTTTATTGCCTTTAAAATATGAAACGCAATCTATCAGCAATTTATCCATATCCATATAATCACACCACCATCTCCCTGTACTTGCCATTCCATTTGTATCTGATTAAGCTTACCGTTGTTGAATTGTTTGGCCTGATAATTTCAATTACAGACAACCTCGGCACCGTGTCATAGTCACCCCATAATACTTGTGAATTGATTATAAAGCTTAAATCCAACTGTTCAAGCAACCTGAACATATCTCTTATATTTTTTGAATCCACACCTGCAAACGCTTCATCTAAACAAATAATTCTCGGAGAGTCCTTTCTTGAACCCTGATACCTCGCATACACTGCTGAAAACAATGGTACGTACATAGCCATCGCCTTTTCTCCGCCGCTAAATGTAAAAAATGCATTATTTGTAAGCTCTTTTTTTCTTTCATTTGTTTTTATGTAATATAGCTGAAATTCAAACCAATTTCTGTAATCAAGAACTTCTTTGATTGTGGCATGGAAGCTTTTCGTTTCCCCCTTGTCCAGCATAATGCTTCTTGCTCTTTCTATTTTAGATTTAAAATGTTTTGTAAATTTCTCTATATCCTCCTGTTTCATAAGTTTTGAATCTCTTTCTAAAAAGCCTACTAACTCCTCAGAGCTTAATTCCTCTTCATTCTCAGCCTTCTTACCAATCCACCTCAAGCTTAAAGTCAAACCGCTTGATGTATCTAATGACTCCATGAGTTTGTTCATATCATTAACCCATCTTCTACTGTGAAATATCTTTGCTCTGATTTTTTTACTTAAATTATTTGCCAGAATATCTTCAAACATTTCTCTGTCTTTGTCCTTTATGATTTGACTTTGTGTTTCAATATTTTCTTCTATCTGGTTTTTCAGCTCATAAAAATTCAGACTTTTGCCTAAGTGCTTAGCATTAATTAAACTCCTGTCATTATAAGTTTCAAGGCTCAATTTATATTCAGCAAGAATACTTCTTTCTAAATAATAAATTT
>DAIUCB010000199.1:0-5315 GCA_036846385.1 Bacillota bacterium
CATAGGTAACAGCAATTGCATCAATGCTCTCATAAGAAACCCCTGCTTTAGCTAAAGAATCCGTAACAACATCATTTATATTTTCTATATGCTTCCTTGATGCTACTTCCGGAACAACACCTCCAAATTGCTTATGAATATCAATTTGAGACGAAATAATATTAGATAAAACATTTCTCCCATTTTCAACTATAGCCGCAGCAGTTTCATCACAGGAAGATTCTATAGCCAATATTAATATATTATTATTCTTCATTAAAATTATTTCCTCCACATCGGGACAGTGGGGACGTACCTTAACCGTCCCAAAAAATGGGACAGTTAAGGTACGTCCCCACTGTCCCATAGCTCTAGTCTATAGTAATTTTTAAACTTTTATTTGTTTTCCATACATATAAGCCCAATGCAAGACCTATAACTCCGTACACCATGAAGGTTCTGAAATACTCTCCTAAAAGCGCATTTCCGAATAAAGCCTTACCTATTTCAGGTGACATAATAAACATTGAGTTAAATAGTATTGTACCTATTATAGCATGCTTATTATTTGCCTTAGAAGTAGATGCCCCGCCTACAAGAAGTGATGCAACAGAAAACATTCCTATTTGAGTATGTGCATTATATGTGTTTAATGTACCCATATTTTGCAGGAATATTATTTGTCCCCACGCCGCAAAAACTGTAGACATTACAGTTGCAATAATTCTGGTCCTGTCAACATTAATACCGGATACTGCGGCTATATGCTGATTTTGACCTACACTTCTAAAGTCTTGTCCAAGCTTTGTCTTCATAATAAGCTCGTTGAATATACAAAGCGCAATTATCAACAATGCTGTAACTGCCGGAACCTCTTGTACCTTCATAAGGCTTGAATTAGTTACAATTGCAATTATACTGATGATTATAGCCAAAATACATGCTGCTATATAAATATAAGAAATAATTTTTCTTTTTAACGATGTAATATTATGTCTATTCTTATTTCTAAAAATTTTAAAAAGTATTAAGCCTAAGATAAAAACAGATAATATCAATACCGCCCACATAAATGGAATTTTCAATATACTGTCTAATGCATATTTTAATCCGCCGTCCTTTAATGGAGCCAGGTCAACAGTCATTCTTATACCGATGCCGCTGGGATTTATCATAGGATGTGTAGCCGAAACAGTAATTACAGCTCCTACAACAAATAAAAATATAAATTGATATATACCATTTGCAAAGAACCCGACAATCAAGCTGGCTATCATTTCCTGTCCTCTTGTTTTATTGTACAATAGTCCTGCAAGATATCCGAATAAGGCTGCTATCGGCAATGCTATTACAAAGCACAGCAGCAAGCCGGATACGCCTCCGAGCCCATAATATCTAACTATTGCAATAGCCATTTGTCCTGCCATGGCACCTATAACAATACCAAAGTTAAGACCAAGACCTGCAAGTACAGGTATTATCAGCGATAAAACAAGAAATGAGTTTCTGAATATTCTGCTTGTAAGCTCATTCAAAAAATAATTTACCGATACCCCGGTAGATACAACAAAGCCAACCAATGTAAACAATACAAATATTATTGTAACTAAATTATCTAAAAGCCATGATGAATCTTTTTTCTCTTTTAATCTTTCCCCGGTTATATTTTGCATATTATTCTCCTCCTTTTACTTGAGTTAAAGCATAAAGGATTATTCCATTTTGTACTACCATTCTCATTATTTCAGATAAATCTGTTCCGGTAAAAAGTTTGTTTGCAACAGGAAGCGCTGTAGTCAACAAACCTTGAAATAAAACTACGCCTATTATTACATGAGAAACTTTAGCTCTGGAAGCTGTAGCTCCTCCGATTAAAATTGCCGCAACGGCCGAGAATGCCATCAGCAGTGGTCCGCTATACAGCTGAGCATATCCATAGCTTTGTGAGTAAACTATTATACCTATTGCACCTAATACTGTTGAAAGTATATTTGCGACAATTCTGTTTCTGTCTATATTCAAGCCTGAAGCTTTAGCAAATTTAGGGCTCATACCTCCGGCAGTTACTGCTATACCTGACTTGGATTTAGTAAATACCCACACTCCAAGGCAAAAAATTAAAAATATTAACAGTAATCCCGTAGGAACAACAACACCAAATATTTCAAATTTTAAAAAGTTATTTAAAAGTTGTGCTCCTCCGACAGCATCAAGCTGAATAGTTTCTCTTAATCCTTTTCCCATCATCCATCCCATTTTAGGATTATCAAACGGAATCATAAGCCATGCCAAACACATAAATGCAACTATAGAAAAGCCTGTATAGGTTGCAATAGTCATTTCAGAGCCTTTAACGGCATTGAGAAGTCTCCCGTATAAATAGCCTACCAATATCGCTAAAGGAATAGCAAGGGCAATAGCTACAATTAACCAATTTAATCCGATAAATCCAAACTCAATAGAACAAACCAATCCAAATAAGCCGCATACTATACCAATAGGTAATGCAAAGTTTGGTCCTGTTCCGGATTGAATTGACGGAACCATTGCTAATACAAGTATTCCGTTCATACCGGCTCTTTTTAAGGTGTCACTCAGCAATGTACTTGTTGATATTCCAAGAGCAGCTCCGGAAATAAGGGTTAAAATCCAAAAACCTGCTATTATTAAGGTTGGTAATCCAACCTTTGAAACCAAAGCTTTAATGCCGGTTCTTTTTTCTTTTACTTCTGTCATTTAAGAATCACTCCTTTCTTCATCTCTTTTTCTGCTACCAGACATCATCAAACCAAATTCAGCATCTGATGCGAGTGGAGAAAGAACACCTTCTACCTTACCTTCACATATTATAGCTATTTTATCACATATACTTCTGAGCTCTGCCAGCTCTGAGGATGTCATTATTATAGTCATGCCGTATTCCTGGTTTAATTTCAGCAATACGTCCAAAACAAGCTTTTTAGCACCGATATCTATACCTCTTGTAGGCTCGGACACTAATAAAAGTGTAGGATTTTGAGTCAATGCTCTTGCAACGCAAACCTTCTGCTGATTACCGCCGCTGAGTCTGCCTGTCGCTTGCATCGGCGAAGTACATCTGATATCAAGATCCTTTATCATTTTTATAGCATGCTTTCTGATTTCTTTAGAATTCTTAATTTTAAAAGGACCGATTTTATTTAAAAAGTCGTTATTAATCTGCATTGCAGTAAATGCAATATTTAACTCTATCGATTCCTCAAGAAGAAGACCTATACCCTTTCTGTCCTCGCTTACAAAGCCGAGACCTGCCTTAATAGAATGCTGAGGATCGTTTAAACTTAAGCTTTTTCCGTTAAAAACTACCTCTCCTCTTGCAGGAAATATTCCCATTAGACCATTGGCTATACCCAGCTTTCCCTGACCCGCCAATCCGCCTATACCAAGTATCTCTCCCTTGTTAACCTCGAGATTGATTCCCTTTACTGCCTCTCCCGGCATTGCTACATGTAAATCCTTTATGCTTAAAATAACTTCCTCTGTTTTTTTGCTTGCTGTAGCTTCATTTCTTTCAATAGATACCTTTCTGCCTATCATCAGCTGTGCTATTTCAACAGCACTGGTATCCTTTATATCCTTTGTTACTACATGCTCTCCATCTCTGAGTATTGTTACCTTATCTGCAACATCAATTATTTCATCAAGCCTATGACTGATAAAAATTATACCGATTCCCGTTTTAGCAAGCTTTCTTATTGCATTTAAAAGATTTTGCGCCTCAGCTTCTGCCAAAACAGCAGTAGGCTCATCAAATACTAGAATTTTTATACCGGTTTTATCTATCTCACGGGCAATTTCTATGAATTGCATATGACCTACAGGAAGTCCTGCAACCATCGAATATTCTTCAATATCCATATCTAAGGTGTCAAGGGCCTTTCTTGCATCCTCATTCATCTTTTTAAAATCGAGATTTTCATATTGTTTTCCGAATATCTTGCTTACGATATTTGAATTGGTTATTTCCCTGTTTAATTTTATATTTTCTGCAATCGTAAATCCGGGTATCAGCATAAATTCCTGATGAACCATACCGATTCCGTTCATCATCGCTTCATGAGGGGTTTTTATATTAACCTCTTGTCCTTCTATTTCAATCTTGCCTTCATATCCTCCTGTTGTATGAATAACAGGCATACCGAATAAAATATTCATTAAGGTTGATTTACCTGCGCCGTTTTCACCGATAAGCGCATGGATTTCTCCCTTTTTAACTTCTATATTAATGTTTTTTAAAACCTTGTTGCCGTAATATTCTTTAGAAACATTTTTAATGTTTAGAAGGTTATCACTCAAAATACTACCTCCCGCATAGTAAATTTATTATTTTAATTACCTATAAAGGGGAATGTGCCAAAAGTTCATCAAGAAATTCTGATACATTCCCCAAGCATAACATATATCTAAATCTTATTTAATACTTGCTATTTTATATTATTTATTATTCTCCGTAAGTCAAGAAATCCATTATGATTAATCTGTAATTATCATATGTTTTTCCGCCGTCTTCTGCATATGGGCTTGTTGCAACAGAAACTCCGGCATAATCAGCCATACATTTTTCCAATGCTTCAATATCAAGCTTGTCACTGCTTATTTCGCCATTCATCATTTTAATTGCATATTCAGCAGATGCTATAGTTCCCATCATAGAAACAGGAACAGGCCATGTAGAGAATCTGCCAAGACCGCCTTTTTCTTTAAGGATTCTTGTAGTTTCATCAATTACATGCTTCAAGCTGTCTTCAGAATAGTCTCCGGCTTCAATACCGAGAGCTGCAGGATATCCATGATATGGAGATGGGCAGCAAGGCTGAGGATAAATAGCTCCGGCATCAACACAAGCTTTTATCAACGGAATCTGCATTGAGCAGTTTGTTGAGAAGAAAGCAGTATCCTTACCATATTGTGCTACCATTTTTGGAACATCTTCAAGTATAAAGTTCTGTGCTCCTGTTACTCCTGAGTCTCCTGTTGGGTCCGGAGCAGTTGCATCAACAAATTCTATACCTAATTCTTTACATTTTGCTTTCATAAGCTCTCTTCTTGATGATAAAAGAACCTGTGACATATGTCTTGGGAAAGAGTAATGCACGAAAGTTTTAGCACCAAGCTTTTTAGCCTGTACAGGTATATTGTCTCCCATTTTCAATTCATCCGGCTGTAATATTAAATCTGCTCTTGATGCAACATCCGGCGGATTTTCCTGTGGTGTACAATATACTATAAACATGTCGTCACGAGATTCAAGAAGCTTGTCAACTGCAGCATTTGTTCCCGGAACTGCCTGGTTGATA
>DAIUCB010000200.1:0-5309 GCA_036846385.1 Bacillota bacterium
TTTAATGCTGTTATCATCCCCTGCCTGATTCCACTTGCAATGAAGGGCGTTAAATATAAGCCTCAACGCTCGGAGAAACTTCTTGCTCATAATATGCTGATTTATGGATTAGGCGGAATTGCTGCCCCTTTTGCCGGCATCAAAGCCATTGATATATTAATTACTCCATTGTTGGCTGTTTTAGGAATATAGTAAGGTTATTTTTAAATGAATATCTGTTAATAAGGAAAATTGTATGAGAGCAATAAGTTTACTTTATACAAAATAGGAGGTTATGAGATGAACAAATTTTTAAGCACAATGAAACAACCTTTTATGGTTACATTGGCACTGCTGCTGATCTGCGGCTTAGCTTACCCTTTGCTGCTCACAGCTATCAGTCGCACAGTATTTCCGCAGCAAGCCGGCGGCAGCCTGATTGCAGCTGATGGCAGACCTGTAGGTTCTATCCTCGTCGGACAGGATTTTACAGACCCGCGTTTTATGAAATGTCGTCCGTCTGCCGTAAATTATAATACCTATACACAGGCGGATGTAGAAAATGGAAATTATGCAGGTATAGGATCAGGGTCGAAAAACTATGGGTCTACCAATCAGGAGCTTAACAAACGTGTACAGCAGGACATTGCAGAATTTTTAGAAAAAAATCCTTCAATAAAAAAAGATGAGATTCCGACAGATTTATTAACATCATCCGGCTCCGGTCTCGATCCTCATATAAGTCCTAAATCAGCTGAAGTTCAAATACCGGCACTGGCTGAGGCAACCGGCTTATCAAAGGACAGACTAAAGGAAATCGTAAAGGAGAGCACACAGCCGAAATGGCTTGGAATATTCGGTGAAGAAACCGTCAATGTGCTGAATGTTAATCTGAAGATTGCTAAGGATTTAAAGTTAATCAGTGATATAGATTAATCAGATTCTGTAATTCGGATTCTTTGAAATAAATATATTATTGCAGCCCACTGTCTACGACAATGGGCTTTTTCCGTCTTGCTTATTTTTAAAGCTATAACAATACCTTGTGAAATTTCCGGGAACTCTTTTTTGCTTTTTACTAATATTAAATCATTGACCTTAATATATTTTACAAATAGGTGAAACAAAATAGAAATTCATGCATATAATCTAATATCTGCAATAAAAAATATTACAATTGCATAAATATTTATTATCTAAGTAAAAAAAATCTAACGAAAGTATCCAAAATTTTAATATGATACATTTTTTTAGATTTTTTTAAAACGTCTCTTATCGTTGAAATTACGCCTTTGTTATTTTTCCTTGACATGTGGATGGGATTGTTTTCAGAGGCGTAAGGGCATCTCAGAATTACCTGTTCCTTTTATTGAATTTAGTCATAATAATTGTTATTATGGTTACTACACACTCGGTCAGAACAAAAGCCAACCATACCCCTGTCATTTTTAAGATACTGCTTAACAAAAGAACCAAAGGATCTGGCAAAATTTTTAAAAATATTTTTCTCCATTGTTTTCTCCTATATAAAAATTAAAAAGATGTCCTAGACATTCCTTCAAAGACCTAACGGAATGTTCAGAACACCTTATAATACTTTACCCGGTGGCAAAGCTAAGGTTCATTTATTAAAAAATTATTTCCCGCCTGAATAATTCTTTATATCATTTCAAACAATTTATTAAGGTAATCAAACTTAACAAATTCACCGTTTTTTGTCATTGTCAGAATCTCATCCTTTGTGGCGTATTTCACATCTGTTGTTTCATTTTCCTGTAAAACCACTTTACTAATATCTAAATGCTGTGTGAATACCCATACATCACAAAAATTGTCTTCTCTTTTAAAATTAAACAGACATTTTCCACATTCAGGCTGCACATCAAGACCGGTTTCCTTTTTAACCTCACGGATAGCAGCAGCTATGCTATCATCGCCTGAAACAGCCGAGCCGCCTGTACATTCCCACATATTTGGATATCCCTTATTGGGTGCACGCTTGGTTATCATAAACCTTCCGTCAATATTTTTCAGCCATACATGGACAATAATATTATAATCTCCCTTTGGCAGAGGATCACCTCTCCTGTGTGTTCTGTCAGTTAAATTTCTGTTTTCATCATAAACATCCCAGATTTCGTCTTTTGATGACTGTATATTAAGCCACCATTGCGTTTTATCAAATAATAACGGTTGTATAGCCGGATATGTCAGATTTTCGGGAAGCTTATCAGATAAAATAATTTCTGCAATCTCCATATCTTTTGGAATATCACCGAGCTTCAGTACATTGGCAAAAAACAATTTTCCGTAGGTTATTTCATCACCATTCGTTACTGAGTAAATGCAAATAGGGTTTATCTTAAATTCTACTGCACCTGTTTCTTCAAATAACTCTCTTTTAGCGGTATCTGTTATATTTTCATTGATTTCCCTGTGACCACCTGCAATCTCAAAAGTTTCGCGCTCCTTATGTCGGCAAAATATCCATTTGCCCCCGAATCTTGCTGTAATAACGGCAAATTTTACAAGCTTCTCATCAATTTCTTTTTCATCATAAAAGTTCACTGTCAGCATTGAATTATCTCCTTAGCTTCGTCCCGTATTTTCTACTACTTTACAATATATGTAATTACCTAGCTTTAGTAAAACTATTTAATTTCATAAATTTGTTCCTATCCTTTAAATATATTTTACATCATTAGTCTGCATTTTAACAGAAAAAAATTGGGTAAAAATTACGGTAAATGATTTAACATATTTATTTATGTTTCAAGCACTATGACCTCTTTCCGAGATCACTAATTTTAAGCCCGTTCTTTTTTGCAATATTACGCCAACCTGTCTGAGCAATCAGCTTATATGCAATTTCGGGGATACAGGGAAGAACAGTTTTTGTTTCAGCCGTTTTTCGAGATTTGATATTTTTTGCAAGCTCTCCTAAAATCATATATATATTTTTCTTAGGACCATGTTCATCTGACAAGTTTTTGATACCTGTAATCATACCGCCGCCTCCTACAGCTATTCCCTGTCCAAACGAAATTCCTGCACGTACCGCCCAGTTTTTCATTACATCGATTGCCGGTATATCCTGCTTCGAATCGAAAAAACCGTTATTCACTATTGCGTAGACATGGACATCAGTTCCTGCACCGATGCTGCTTAAGTATTCCTGCAGCCGGATAAGACAGCGAAGCAGGTGCGACGGAATTGAATCAATATAAAGCGGAAATGCAAAAACAATCGCATCACAGGCTCCGATTTTTTCCATATCATCACCGGAACATGACATACGGTTCCAAACAAATTCTTCAAGCTCCATATTTTCTAACTGTTTCTTTAACATATCTAATAAACATTTTGACGCACTGTTTATTCCCTTTGGGCTTGCTGTAATAAGTGCTGTCTTCATTTATTCCGCCTCCGTCTCATTTAAAATATCTTCTGCTTCCTGCATAAAATAAATACCCTTATAAATTCCATTAAAATTAATTATATTGGCTTTTACTACCTTTTTTGCAGTTTCCTTTTCCTCTGGTGTTATATCACCATAGAAATAAGCACTCGTTTTCATACGGTTAGTATAACGGGTCTTATGGTGAATCTCATGGTTACGCTTTGTAAAATCCGGATGAATGTAGGAAAGGCTCCGGTCCAATACATTTCTGACGAAAGGACTGTAGGTGCCATAACAGCAGCGGCTAATTAGGATCAGCTCATCTGCATCTCCCATCGCCTTTGACATATGGCTGTAATTGTCCTTCCACATACATTCCGTCGGAGTTTTTATCCAGCAATGGAAGCAACCGACACAGTTGTGAATTGTTCCGTCATCTGTAATAATATTTAGTTCTTCACCATTGTTTCCAAATCTTTTACGGATTAGCTCTTCGAATTTCTGATCCTTGTCATGAATAATTAACTTCATATTCTTCCTCCGTTTATAATAGAACTTACCATGTCCATCCAATCTCCTTCATAATGGAAGCCCTTCATTACAGTAATGGCTGAAAGTCCATACGCAATCGCCCATAACCGAATAATAATCCTCGAGATTTCTATCTGCGGTATTCCGGCTGCCAAAAGTACCTCTGATGAATTCTTCTGAAAAATCTGAAACGGTGCATATGTGCTGTCGTAAACTTTATCTTTGGAGATACGTATATCGATATCCTTCTGATTTATAATGAATATTAAATAATCCGGGTTATTTTCAAAAAAGCGGATATATGCAATACCAAAATCATCAATCAAATGCTTCCGTTCTAGATTCTCATCCAATGCTTTTTGCATAGCTTCAGTAAATTCCTCTGCAACCTGTTTTTTGATAGCATCTACAAATTCTTCCTTGTCCTTGAAATGACTTTGTGGAGCAGCATGGCTGACACCGCATATTGCAGCAGCTTTTCTTAGGGATAGTCGTTCAATTCCTTCCTCATTTATAATCTTAAGTCCTGCATTTATCAGATCATGCTTTAGATTTCCGTGATGATAGTTATTCTTTTTTTTATTCATGTTGCTAACACCTCTTTACTAATCTTGACATTGACTACATAATATCACGCCATCTTGTCACTGTCAATATTATTCTTTGAATATAAAAATGGATATTCCTAAGAAATTGAATTTTTAAGAACATCCATTATGATTATTGGTTCCAATTATACTCATTTTTTCTACCGAAAACACATTTGAAAGGGTATATACATCGTCTAAAATTAAGTAATAAATAATAAATGATATATTTAACCGGTGTGCCAATATATTTAATATGCCCTGTGATTATTCCGGAAGCTATTTGCAGCCCTGAATTTGCCTTTTCAGTCATATGAATATTTTGTATCTTGTTTCGCCGTCCTCCATTCATCAATTAACTGCTTAATCGACTGCTGCCGATTACACCGTTCGTCACTTACTGCCTTTTTCGCCACGGAAAAATGTTCTTTACTCAGACTCCACTTTTCGAAGCACCTATCCCGCTCATCACCGAACAGTGCAAAAGCTGTCGCTCCCAAGGTGTAGACATTCGTTATCTCATCAATAGTTGCGCCCAAAGTAAATTCCTCTGAAGACATGAAACGACTACTGCCCCACATTCTACCCATATTGTTGGTGTAAGGTGATTTTTCAAATAAATCAATATCACAGACAATAGTTCTTCCGGCATGGAAATCATACATAATACTCCCGTCGTAAAAATCAATGGCAACATACCCATGTTGTACAACATGAGTAAAGAACGCAAGAATATCATCAAATACTTGAAGTTTTGTTGTTATTGTCATTTGCATAAATTTTTGGCGTGACAGTGCGTACATCATATGCAT
>DAIUCB010000201.1:0-5226 GCA_036846385.1 Bacillota bacterium
TAAGTACTCTATGGTCTATACCGCCTACCGCTTGGAATTTTATGAAGCCGTTTGAATCAATATATGAAACGATTAATCCTACCTCATCCATATGGGCTGCAACCATAATTGTTTTATTTTTTTTACCCTTGTTATGAGCTATGACATTACCCAATTTATCAGTGTAATAATCGCAGCCTATTTCATTAAGCTTGTTTTTAATATAATTTCTTACCTCATATTCGCAGCCTGATACACCGGAAAGCTCAGTTAATTCTTTTAAAAACATAGTATTTCCTCCAAATCAGAATTATCTATTTCATTAATGAATCTGGCTATTGCCCTGCCTGTATTTTCCACATCACTTATATCAATTGTTTCTACCGATGTATGCATATATCTGAGAGGTATTGATAACAGAATACAGGGTATTCCTTCTCTGTTTATTTGCAGCGCTTCTGTATCAGTTCCGGTTGCGGCAGGCGCAGATTCATATTGTATTTTATAATTATATTCCTTGCATATATTTATAAATTTTTTAGTAAGCTTTGGATTTAATCTTCCACCTATTGAAACTACAGGACCCTTTCCGAGGCTTGCAGTTTCCGGAGGCATGTCGGGAGTTGAGCCAAAGCCTACATCCAGAACTATACCTATATCGGGATTTATTTTGTAGGAGGCTGTTTTCGCACCTCTGCAGCCTGTTTCCTCCTGGGCGGTAGCAGCATAATATATATTGCTTTTATGAGATATCTTTTTAATCTCCCTGGCTGTTTGCAGCATTACAGCGATACATGCCCTGTCATCCAATGCTTTGGCAGACATAATGCTTCCCTGCAGCTGGACTGCTTCCCTTTTTACCGTTGCAATATCACCGATACTTACAACCTTTTCGAGATATTCCTTAGAGTAGCCTGTATCTATAAATAAGCTGTCTATTTTTATAGATTTTTTTCTTTCTTCGTCAGATGTAATATGAGGGGGTTTAATACCTATTATTCCGAATATATTTTCCTTTCCATAAACAACGACCTCCTGAGCAACCAATGATGCGGCATTAATACCTCCGACCGATGTAAAGCGTAAAAAGCCTCCTTCAAGTATACCAGTTATCATTAATCCGATTTCGTCTATATGTGCTGCCAGCATTATTTTTTTATCGTTCGTACCGTCAGCTTTAAATATATAGCTTCCCACATTATCCTTTTCAAATGAATCCGTGTAATGTTCAAAATACTTCTTCAATATATTTTCATTAATATATTCAAAGCCGGATACAAATTGATTTTTGCAAATTTCAAATAAAAACTCCTTTACCATACAGCTCCTCCTAAAAAGTATTATATCTGTGTTATTAATATTGTTTAAAAAAAAAGCTAGATCATACGATCTAACTTTATGTTTTACTTTAACAAATCTCCTAGTGCATCACCAATAGATTCGCCGATTGTAAAATTAGAATCTTCGGATATATATGATACGGGTTCATCATTGCTTGTAAATTCATTATCTTCTTTACTGTCTAATATGAATGTAAGATTTAAATTTTTACCTTTATTATCTATTCCGATAACTTTTGCATCCTTCTTTTCTCCAACCTTGACAACCTGTGCCGGAGTTCTTAATTTTTCAGCAGAAACCTTGGCAATCGGTATAAAGCAATCAATGTTTTCATTTGCAACAACATGAATACCGTCTAAAAGAATACGTGTAACTTCAACCTGTATTATATCATCCTTATTTAGTGTTTTTGCAAATTTATCAAAGGGGTGCTCTACCAGCTGCTTTAATCCGAGACTTACCTTTCGGTCTTTTCTTGATATATTTAAAATCTTAGCGGTAACTTCCTGACCTTCTTTAAGTATATCTGTCACCTTTTCTGTTCTTGCCCAGTCAAGGTCTTTTATGTGCAACAGACATTCTATATCATCAATCATTACAAAAGCACCAAATTCTACTATCCTTGTAACCTTACCTGTTACAATCTCGCCTTTTTCATGATTATCTAAGAAAAGTGACCAAGGGCTTTTTACAGTTGCTTTATAGCTGAGGGATAATTTTTTATTTTCCTTATCAATGCTTTTAACTTTTACGCTTATTTTATCTCCAACCTTTAAAACCTCTGAAGGATGTTTAATTCTGTTCCAAGCAATTTCATTTATGTGAAGCAGACCGTCTATTCCCTCTATTTCAACAAAAGCACCATAATCCTGAAGGTTTTTAACTGTTCCCTCGTAAATTTCACCTTCCTTTATATTATCCCAGGTTTCATTGTCCTTAATATCCTTTTCAAATTTTTCTACTACCCTAGAGGATAATATTAATTGTCTTCTTCCGTTTTTATTTTTTGTATCGATAATTTTAACCTTTAAGTTTTTACCTACATACTCAGAAGGATCAACATCTCTTTTAACTGATATCTGGTTTCTTGGAATATATCCTTTAATGCCGTTTACTTTTCCGTATATTCCATATTGTGATGCTTCAATAATCGATATATCAACTATTGCGCCGTCTTCCTTTAATTTTTCTATATCAGACCATACCTTTTTTTCTTCCAAAGATTTTCTGGTTAAAACTACATTGCCGTCTTGGTCGGATAATTTAACTACCTGAGCTTCTATTTCTTCTCCTTCTTTTACTACTTCTGTCAAGTCTGGAACCTGAGCGAAGGAGTATTCGTCTCTAGTGATGATTCCGTCAGATTTATAATTAATGTTCACAGATATGGCATCTGGACTAACAGAAATTACAGTTCCTTTAATTATATCACCTGTTCTGATATATGATACTCCACCATAGCTTTCGAACAATTCATGCATTGTTCCGTTTTGATTTTCATTCATGTCATTTATTTCATTTAGATTTTCTGACATTTTTATAACCTCCTCAATTATCCAGTCAGGAGTTGAAGCTCCTGCTGAAACTCCTACCTTAGTATTTTTATCAATATATTTATAAGGAATTTCCTTATAATTTTCAATATGAAATGTATTAGGACAAATATTCTTACTCATTTCATAGAGCTTTTTAGTATTAGAGCTGTTTTTACCGCCTACTATCAGCATTACATCACTTCGTGAAGCAAGCTCAATACATGCATCCTGCCTTTTTTTTGTAGCATCGCATATAGTATTATGTATAATTATATTATTGTATTTTTTGGCGTTAATTATATCAATTATTTCTTCAAATACATTTATATTGAAGGTTGTTTGGGATACCAAGCAATATTTCTCAGAAGGATTAATGATTAAATTATTAAATTCTTCCGGATTTTCTACTATTGATACCGAATTTTTGGACCATCCCAATATACCTAACACCTCAGGATGATTTTTGTTACCGACAATAATTATATTGTAACCGTTATTGCTGCATTCTTCAACTATTTTATGTATTTTCTTTACTTTTACACATGTAGCATCAATAATTTCTATTTCTTTTTCTTTAATTTTTTCCAATGTATCCTTGCCGACGCCATGAGATCTGATTAAAAGCTTTATATTATTATTTTCCGGGATGTCATTTACAGTTATTAATCCTTTATCGCCCAATTCATTCACAACATCTTTATTATGTATTATTTCTCCGAGACTGTAAAGCTTTTTTTCTTTTTCCAATAAAATATTGGCTTTATCCACCGCTGCTTTAACGCCTGAGCAAAAACCCGTATACTTTGATTTTTCTATATGCATTTTTTATTACCTGTCTTTTCTCAAATTATATATATCCTTTAATATTTCTTTTCCTATCTCCGCATAATTTTCAGTAGTCATTTTTCCGGTATATTCGCTGTGGTAATTTTTTTCTTCTCCGAAATATATATTTATTTTGCCCCTAAATTTATATGGTCCCTCTATGTATACAGGAATAATATCAGAGCCTGCTTTTTTTGCAATCAACGCAATCCCGGGTTTGGCATTGTCTTCATTATATTCCCTGACTCTTGTACCTTCAGGAAATATACCCAGAATTTCATTATTGTTTAATACAGCCAATGAATTCTTAATTGCGGACAGTGATACACCTTCTCTATCCACCGGAAATGCACCGAGCTTTGTAAAAATATATCCAAGAAGCTTGTTTTTAAACAATTCCTTTTTACCCATATAATGAATTTTCCGTTTAGACGATACAGCCAGTACAATTGGATCTATCATCGATATATGATTGCTGCATAAAATTATTCTGCCTTTTGAGTTGTTTAATGCATCAACATTATGTGTCTTTATGTTGAAAACTATATATACAAATATCTTTAATATATTTTTCGCAATATTATATAGCATTTGGTCCCTCCGATATATAAATTATGATTTTATTAACAACCTCTTCTATTTTCATATCGGTAGTATCAATAAGTATAGCATCAGCCGCCATTTTTAACGGAGATATTTCTCTGTTGGAGTCATTTTCATCTCGTGTCTTTATATCGGATAAAATATCATCATATAAAACATTCAATCCCTTGAGTTTAAGTTCATTATATCTTCTTTTTGCTCTTTTTTCCACAGAGGCAGTTATAAAAAATTTTAAATCAGCATTCGGAAAAACTATGGTTCCGATATCCCTGCCATCCATAATTATATTTTTATTTTTAGCTATCTGTCTTTGCAAATCGACCATTTTTGTTCGTACATTTTTTAACATAGAAATTTCAGATGCTAATATAGAAATGTTCTCACTGCGTATAAAGTCTTCAACATTTTCGTTATCTAAAAAAATATTGTTATTAAAATAATCAATTTTAGTATTTAACAGCATATCATCTATTTTATTTTCACTAATTTTGATATTATTTTTATAAGCTTTGTAAGCTAATGCTCTATACATAGCACCTGTATCGATATATTCATAATTAAGCTTATTGCTGACTTGCTTTGCAACAGTACTTTTACCGGCTCCTGAAGGTCCGTCTATGGCTATAATCATTATAAGCGTGATCCCTTTCTATTATTGCATTATCTGATAAGTCACTTATTTATTATATTACAAAATATAAAATATAACAACAAAAATATTATTTTATTAACATTTTTGAGTGAAAAATCACTTCGTTTAGTATAAAATATATTTTAATTCCTGTCATTTTATAATTAAACTCATTAATAATATATTATAATTTTGATTACATAAAAAAGGACAAAATTTAATGTCCTTTTTACTCTTATTGTTAATACAATAATCACCCGAGATCCATCAGCAATCTTTGATTTATTGATGATCAGGCTCTTATTATTCTAC
>DAIUCB010000202.1:0-5223 GCA_036846385.1 Bacillota bacterium
AATATGACCTCCTTCTTTACTATATTATATGCAGTTACTGTCATAAAAACAATAGTTTTTTTAAAAAATAGTATGACAAATATTATATACGTTGTTTACTGCTAAAATACCTTGTTCTCAATTAATCCTGTATTATCTCATTGTCCCTCTTTATAATTGTTCATAAATGATAACAATGCTTGTCTTTTGACATGATATTTATTATAATGAATTATATTTTAAATTATGTTGTCATTAAGAGGTTTCTACTGAGGAGAAAAAATGTATATTAATTACAGCAATTTATGTCCTGTTCCAATGAGTGATTTTTTAGAATACTTATTATCTATAAAGGGAAAATCTGAAAAAACCGTCAGAGAATATTTTCTGGATTTACGGACCTTTTACAGATTCCTTGTCATTAGGTTCAAGCTTAGCAAGGAGATTGATAATTATGATGAAATTGATATTAACCTTGTTACGCTGGATATTATCAAAAAAATTCAGATTATGGATCTTCATGCTTTCATTGCATTCGTTGACCGGGAAAGAAATAATTCAAACAGGACAAAGGCTCGTAAAACAGCATGCTTGAGATCATATTTCAAATATTTGCATTCTATAGTTAAAATTATACCTGAAAACCCTGCTCTCAATTTGGAGACTCCTAAAAACAGCAGCCGTCTGCCGGTAGCTCTTACATTGAAGGAATCAAAAAATCTATTGACAGCTATTGATAAAAATGACAGCATTAATGAAAAACGTGACTATGCAATTATTTTAATGTTCCTGAACTGCGGTCTTCGTTTATCGGAGCTCATAAGCATTGATATGGATTCATTCAAGGGTGATACCTTGACTATAATAGGTAAAGGAAACAAGGAACGTACGGTTTATTTAAATGATGTTTGCTTAGAAGCGATACAAGAATATATTGAGGTAAGACCTGACGGTAAGCCCGGACATGAAAAGGCACTTTTTTTAAGCAACCGAAAGACCAGAATAACGCAAAAAGGAGTGCAGCACATGCTTGACAAATACCTTAAGCTTGCAGGCTTATCAGTTAATAAATATTCCCCTCACAAGCTGAGGCATACGGCAGCCACACTGATGTATCAGTACGGACATGTTGACATTCGTGCACTTCAGGAGATTCTTGGGCATGAAAACATATCGACCACTCAGATTTATACTCACGTGGATAAGGAACAGCTTCGTGATGCGGTTAAACAAAATCCATTAAATAATTTAAAGTAATGTAATGCACTAGGATAAACAAAAATTGCGCGAATCTAACTACTGCGCAATTTTATTTATTATTGATTATCTTTTCTCATTTCATTTTGTCTTTCTTTTCTCTGCTTCATGAGCTTTTTGAGAGCTTTTTTAGAACCTCTAGCGATATCTTTTTCAAGCTTTCTGTCAGCATATTCTGTAAACAAAGTGTTTAAATCATAATCTGCAGGATAAAGCTCACTTGCTTTATATTCAAGCTTAACCTGCTTTATGTTAACCTCTATAAGTTTTTTGTTATACATTACCGTTACATTGTTAAATTTATCTCTTGATTTATATATTAGGCCGGAAGCCTTCAATTCTGTGAGATAAACCTTGTCTCCCTGCTGATAATCATAAGAATTTTCATCTGATTTATCATCACTATTATCATTTTTATATTTTTCTGTCCGTACTTCGCTTTTATTTATAACACTGTAGTTATAATCCTTGTTAGCAATATAAAATTTTGCTCTTTTAATTATATCCTGATTTATCCCCATTTTGGCAGCAATCCACAATGCATTGCTGTCGCCGGATTTACCTATAAGCATTTTATACTGAGGCTCCAATGTTTCACTGTTAAAAAGCATTGCTGCATTTTCAAAGTCTGGGTGGTTCAAAGAGAAGTTTTTTATTTCACCGTAATGTGTCGTTGCAACGGTTAATGCACCTCTTTGATATACTTCCTCAAGAATAGAAATTGCCAGAGCTGCTCCTTCGTTTGGCTCGGTTCCGCTTCCTATTTCATCGAACAAAAGAAGTGTGGATTTATTAGTATCCATTATAATACAGGAAATATTTTTAGCATGAGATGAAAATGTGCTGAGTGCGTTTTCAATGCTCTGATCATCTCCTATATCTACAAATATATTTTCAAATACAGATATACAGGTTCCTTCGTCACACGGTATTTGAAAACCCGATTCTACAGCAAGAGTCAATAGACCTACAGCCTTTAATACAACCGTTTTGCCTCCTGCGTTTGGACCGGTTATGATAAGTGTTCTGTAATTTTTTCCTAATATAAAGTTAAGAGGAACTACATTTCCCTTTAGTAAAGGATGAAATCCGTTTATGATGTTGATGTATCCGTAATCGTTTATATCAGGTGAAGCTCCGTTAATTGATTCGCTGTATTTTGATTTTGCAAATATCATATCATATAGCCCTATTACCTCAACATTGTTTTTAATTTCGTTAAGGTAATCACGTACCAGTCCTGTAAGGAATGACAATACCTGATATTCCTCATCTGCCTCTAAGACCTTCAACTGTAATAGCTCTGAAGTATATTTATTTATGATGGCAGGCTCGACGAAAACTGTTGAACCTGTCGAGGATTTATCTATTATTGCACCCTCAACCTGATTTTTATAGGATGCTTTAATCGGTATTGTGAATCTTCCGTTTCTTTTGCTTATAAAAAAATCCTGGATATAATTTTTGTTGCTTGAAGATTTTAAGAACGAATCAAGCCTTTCTTCTATTTTTATTTCAGTATTTTCAATCAGCCTCCTGATACGCTTAAGCTCCTTTGTAGCATTTGAATCAACAGTATTGTTACGAACAGAAGTATTTATCTCTTCCTCTATGCTTTCGAGCTCCTTGATTGAATGGCTGTAGCCGTATAGTATCGGAGCATAAAATTCATTATTTTTCATATATGCTTTTATTTTTCTGCAACCTCTCAAGAAATCAGAAACATTGTTCAAGGCTTCCGGATTTAAAACTGCTCCCTTTTCCAGATTTGATATGATATTGTCGATATTGACTATGCCCTGAAGCGGAATATGTGAGCTTGCTGTAAGTTTCCTTCCTTCATCAGTTTCTGCAAGTCTTTTTTTGACCGTTTGAATATCGGTTGAAGGCATTAGCCTGTCAATGAGGTTTTTACCGAGGCTGCTTACACAGAAGTTTTTAACAATTTGTTTTAATTCATCATATTGTAATTTTTCAAAAGTATTATTATTCAATTTTAACCCTCTCTTATATATAAAATCACCTATGAAAGAATATGGAGGCAGATTTTGAATTATTGCACAAAAAAAGCTGCGATATTTCACAGCTTTATTATTAAAAATTAAATTAAAAAGAATACAGCATTAAGTAATTATAATGATATATTTTAATAGAATTTTTATGTGTGAGTATCTTCCATAGATATAAACGGAATAAGCGTATGCAAATAAAACGTATATTATTGATAATATCGCTGTATCTTGTTATTGCTTATTCATATTAAAAATTATCTATCAGTCAGATACACTCTCAGACATAAAATTCTCCTTACAAAATCTACCTTGTTTTAAGTATATTCGATATTGATTATTATGTCAATGAAATTAAACAAAAATATTTGCTTTGATTTTGATTAAAAAATCACTTTTGTTTGGCTATCTTTATTATTTCACCGGGATATATTGTTGAGTTGTTTATTTTATTTTCCTGAGATATTTGATAAATAAGCTCTCTTATATCGCTTCCCGATGAATAGGCGGATGCAATAGTCCAAAGGGTGTCCCCTTCTTCAACCGTAACATAATCATATTGGGGTATATCCTTGGAATAGGCATTCAGGGTAAATATAAAAGTGAACATACAGATGCTTATAAGAAATAATGCGAAAAAAACAAATCTTTTAAACTTATTCATATCAGTAACCTTATATCTGTTTAATATTATCATTTTAATCACCTCGAACATATTTTCTAATTTCATTTTATCAGAACATTAGTTCGGTGTCAATATATTTTTTAATTTTTTTCAAACAAATGTTTGATTATTTTTTATAAATATGGTAAAATAGAAAAAAATAAAAGGAGTGGGCCCATGAATTATGATGGATTAAGCGATAAGCAAATTAAAATTATAAAATACATAAAGGATGAATTAACGTTGCGGGGATATCCTCCATCCATTAGAGAAATATGCCATGCAGTCGGATTAAGCTCTACTTCTTCTGTACATGCTCATTTAAATACTTTAGAAGAAAAAGGCTACATAAAAAAAGGAACGAATAAAAGAAGAGCTCTTGAGCTGATTGACGTGGACGATATATGCTGCAATATGCCGAAAAAAGAAATAGTCAATGTTCCAATTGTAGGTACTGTGACAGCCGGAGCGCCTATTTTGGCTGTTGAAAATGTTGACGATACTTTACCTATTTCTATCGATTTTGTTGGAAACAAGGAATCGTTTGTGCTGAAGGTAAAGGGTGAAAGTATGATTGAAGCAGGAATTCTTAACGGTGATTTTGTCATAGTTAATTCCCAGCACAATGCTAAAAACGGTGATATAGTAGTTGCCTTGATTGATGATGAAGCAACGGTAAAAACCTTCTTTAAGGAGAAGGATCATATAAGGCTGCAGCCGCAAAATAGTTCAATGGAGCCTATCTTGGTTAAAGAGCCTTATATTTTGGGGGTTGTTAAAGCGGTCGTAAGAAAGTACTGATTTTTTAATTACTTATAAAATATAAATATAATATAAAACAGATGTGCATAATATTAATATTTAAATGCACATCTGTTTTCTTTAGGTAAAAACCAAACTACTCTATGTCGGAAAGCAATTTTTTTATTTCATTTTTTATATCATCGTATTCCATTAGCTTTTGAAGTGAAAGCATTACTGCAAGCTTTGCATGGTCATAAAACAAGCTTCCCTGTATGTAAACAATATATGGCTCCCTCATAGGTGCATCTGCGCTTAATTCTATTGAGGATCCCGATACAAAGGCTCCGGATGCCATTATTACTTGGTTTGTGTAGCCCGGCATATCCCATGGTACCGGTGAAACATGAGAATCTACCGGGGATGCACTTTGTACTGCTTCACATATTTTAACTACCATTTCAGGATTATTCATTTTAATAGCTTGTATTATATCACTTCTGTCATCATCCAGTTTCGGAATAATATCAAAGCCCAAGGAGTTGAATACTTTTCCGAACAGCAAAGCTCCCT
>DAIUCB010000203.1:0-5222 GCA_036846385.1 Bacillota bacterium
ATCTGCATTGGAAGTATCTATTATCCCGTTGCTTTTTACAATAGCGTAATCTCTGACTCTTCTGAGGAGCCTGTTTGCTATTCTCGGTGTTCCTCTCGATCTCCTTGCTATTTCCTCAGCACCGTTATCGCTGATTTCTATATTGATTATTCCCGCCGATCTGACAATAATCTTTTTCAAATCATCGGAATTATAAAAATCAAGGTTGCACATTACTCCAAATCGGTCTCTGAGAGGAGATGCAAGCATTCCTGCTCTTGTAGTAGCACCTATCAATGTAAATTTAGGCAAATCGAGTCTTATGGATCTGGCAGATGGTCCCTTTCCGATAATTATATCAAGAGCATAATCCTCTAATGCAGGATACATTATTTCCTCTACACTTTTATTTAATCTATGTATTTCATCAATAAAAAGCACATCATTTTCATTCAGATTCGTGAGTATAGCAGCCAAATCACCGGGACGCTCAATTGCGGGACCTGAAGTCACTCTTATATTTACTCCCATTTCATTTGAAATAATATTTGCCAAGGTTGTTTTTCCCAGGCCGGGCGGTCCGGACAAAAGAACATGATCCAGAGGCTGATTTCTCATCCTTGCAGATTCGATAAAAATATTTAAGACCTCTTTTACCTTGCCTTGTCCGATATATTGAGTAAGCCTCTGGGGGCGCAGGCTTGTTTCAATATCCTCCTCATCATAATTCATAGTACTAGCGACAATTTCATTTTCTCTATCCGTCATTATGCTGCCCTACCTATTAATATTTTTTAATGCTTCCTTGATAATATCCTGTTCTGATTTTCCGGTCAAATCAATTTCCTCTAGTGCTTTTTTAGCCTCAAACTGGCTGAACCCCAGTGATATTAAAACGTCAGATAAATCTGAGGATTCATTATCAAGCTTATTTACATTTACATAATCGACTAAGGATTCATCATCAAAATCAATACCCTCTAATGAACCAACCTTATCCTTTAATTCGAGGATTATTTTACCGGCAGTCTTTTTTCCTATACCGGGAACCTTGGACATTTTAGCTGAATCCTCATGTAAAATAATTGCCCTTACGGTATTTGCATCATAGGTTGAAAGTACAGCCAGTCCCGCCTTTGGACCGATTCCGTTAACAGAAATCAGCTTTTTAAACATTTCCATTTCATCCTGCTTTATAAAGCCATATAGAGCAAGAATATCTTCCCGTATGTGCATATATGTATATATTAAGGCTTTTTCACCTTCCTTGAGCATTTTTAACGTGTTGAAGGAGGTGTTTATGTGGTAGCCTATGTTATTATTTTCTATAACTATATAATCCAATCCCTTTTTAACAGTTTCACCTCTAATAAAGCTTATCATTGTACGTAATCCTCTCTTATTATTATATCTTATATCTTATATTTTAAAATTAACTGCATGCTTCAATGAGTGAGCATGGCAAATTGCTGCTGCCAAGCCGTCAGCAACATCATCAGGCTGAGGGATTTGTTCAAGCTTTAATATAATCTTAACCATTTCCTGAACCTGATGCTTTTCTGCTCTGCCGTAGCCGACTATACCCTGCTTTATCTGTAGAGGAGTATATTCATATAACGGTATTGCTTTATTTACCGCCGCTAAAATGTGAACGCCTCTGGCCTGAGCCACCATAATAGCTGTTTTGACATTCTTATTATAAAATAACTCTTCGATAGCTACCGCATCAGGCTTATATCTATTAAACAGCTCCGTATATCCGTCATAAAGCTTCTTTAATCTGTCCGGAAATTCATCAGAGCTTTCTGTTATTATGGCTCCATATTCAAGTACATCAAATTTATTACCTATATAATTAACTACCCCAAAGCCTGAAATTGCAAGACCGGGATCAATACCGAAAATTATCATATTATACCTCAGCTAATCATTATTGATTTATTATAGCATACATTTGTTCTTTTGTTAAGATTATTTTAAACAATAATTCCTCCGCCAAGGACTTCATCTCCCATGTAAAATACTGCTGCCTGCCCGGGAGCCGGAGCTCTTTCTTTCTTATAAAAGGTTACTAACGCAGTGTCACCCTTCATATTTAATACTGTGCAGCTGATAAAATAACCCCACTGACATAGCTTGGTCTCACAATTAAAGCTTTTTTCTTTTTTATAATTTTCATCTATATAGGAGAGGTTTTTAACTGTAATTTCCTCCCTGTAGGTTGCTTCATCATCTCCAAGTACTATATCGCCGGTATCGGAATTAATTTTAACAACAAACAGAGGCTTATCACTTTTAATTCCCAAGCCTCTTTTTTGACCTATTGTATAATTGTATATTCCCTTATGATAGCCCAGAAATTTACCGTTTTCATCAATAAATTTTCCCTTGCTGTTTATTAAGCCGCAGGTATTTTTAATATATTGGTGATGGCTCATATTTTCAATAAAGCAAATGTTTAAGCTGTCTTTTTTGCCGGAGGTTTCAGGAATAATCTCCTTCACTAAACCTCTTACCTCTTCCTTGTTTTCATATTCCGACAATGGTAAAATAATATGAGAAAGCTGCTCTTGCTTTAAATGGTAAAGATAGTAGGACTGATCTTTATTTGAAGCTTTGCTTTTATGTAAATGATATTTACCGTCCCTATCGTCATACCTTATTCCCGCATAATGTCCTGTAGATAAAAAATCCGCCCCAAGATTCCTTGCTTCATTTAGCAAAAGACCGTATTTTATTTTCATATTGCATGATATACATGGGTTAGGAGTTTTACCTGCAAGGTATTCTTCAATAAATTTATTTATGATTTCTTTTTGAAAATAATCGCTGTAATCAACTATATAATGCTTGATATTAAGCTTTTTTGCTACATATCCGGCACTCTCTGTATCAAATTTCTCATAAAGCTTCATGGTTATTCCAAAAACATCATAACCTAGTTCTTTTAGTATAAAGGCTGCTGCACCGCTGTCAACTCCTCCGCTGAGAGCAACTGCCGCTGTTTTTTTATTATTCAAAATTATTTCCCTCGCGTTGTCATTTTTAATATTTTATTTCATAATGATGTTTTTTTCAAGTTATTTATTCAATAGTTCAAAAAATTACTCCTTTTTATCGCATTCATTGCATCGTTATATCCCAACTTAAATATCTGTCTGATTTTGTTGCGATTAAAATTCAGAGTTCCGTTGAAAAGATTCCCTAAGTATCCGGAAGGATGAACAAGCAATATTTCTGCTGACGGAAACTTTCTTGCCAAGCTGTATTTATTTATTCTATCTGTTGAAATTGCAATTATTCTTCTGTAGCCTCTCTGATAAATAGGATTAATCGGCAAATTATTGTTAATACCTCCATCGACATAAAAACAGCCGTCTATTTCTACCGGAGGATATATTACCGGCATAGCAGAGGTTGCCAGCAATACCTTTACTATATAATCACATTCTGTATTTTTTAAGTTAATATATTTTGTTATTCCTGTTTTTTTGCCGTCATACCAATCTAATGCAGGCTTAATGATTCTCATATTCTCAGAAATATCCGAAATATCAACTACCGTTACATATAAGTCATTTTTCATATTTTCTAAATCATAAATATGTATTTTATCAAAAAAATTAATCAGCCCATCTCTTGAAAATATACCGTCAAAGTCATTTTTCTTTCCTTTCCTGAAATTCATTATAATATCCAATATTTCCTTATAATTAATTCCTCCGGAAACAAATATTTTCTCAATATTTCTGCCTAGCCATACTTCAGCTGATTTTTCATAATTCATCAGCTGAAGCAGTGCACAATTGATAGCGCCTATAGATGTGCCTGAATAGGCTCTGATAGAATTGTGCAGACCTGTTTTGCTCAGTGCTTTACACGCACCCATTTCATACGCGCCCTTTGCGCCTCCTCCGCCTAACACCAAACCGATATCAGCCATAATATCACCTCCGTACATTTTATGCATTTATATTAATACTGTTATGAAAAAATAATATTTTGTTATACTGCTGACTGTGTGATATAATAAGAGAAATAAGATTTTTGGAGGATTTATGTTTACGAAGGACAACAAACTTAAAAGGTTTGATTTCATATTGTTTTTTACAACTATAATTTTATCCGTATTCGGTTTTATAATTATAAAAAGTGCTACGATGAGCAAGGCAGGAGGAGGTACCGGCTACCTAAAAACACAGATTATTGCATTCGGCATAGGCTTGGTAATAATGTTTGTTTTATTAATAATTGATTACGATTTATATGGAAGCCTTTATATTCCTATCTATGTTATTTCAATTTTACTATTAATTTATGTTTTGATTAACCCTGTTAAAGCTTTAGAATGGGGTGGTGTACGAAGCTGGGTAAGAATAGGACCGGTTGTTTTTCAGCCCTCTGAAATGGCAAAATTCGGCGTAATAATATCGCTTGCAAAATTTATCGATATAAATCACGAAAATATCAATCATCCGTTAGTGCTCATTAAAATTTTAGCCTTTGCATTATTTCCCGTCGCATTGATTTTATTACAGCCGGATTTAGGTACTGCGCTTGTTTTCATATTTTTTATCGCTGTAATGATTTTTATAGGCGGAGTAAACTATAAATATGTGACTGCGGTTTTACTGCTGGGTATTATTTTTATTTTAATTTGTATCGGTGCCTTCTTTTATATTATGCAGGACTATAAAGTCGGAGATAATTATCAGTTTGACAGAATTGTAACCTTCGTATATCCCGAGCTTGACCCTGAGGATACGGGATATCAGGTAATTCAGTCAAAGACTGCAATTGGTTCAGGTCTTTTATATGGAAGAGGTTTATATAAGGGAGTACAAAATCAGCTCGGGTATCTTCCCACAAAGGAAACCGACTTTATTTTTGCCGTTATAGGCGAAGAGCTGGGCTTGACAGGGGGATTATTACTTTTACTGCTCTATGCCGTACTATTGTATCGTTTGATCAGAATAGCCAAGCATACGACAAATTTATTCGGTTCTTTAATTGCAACAGGAATAACCGCTATGCTGTTTTTCCACATATTTGAAAATATAGGGATGACAATGGGAGTGATGCCGGTGACAGGTATACCTCTGCCCTTCGTAAGCTACGGCGGGACCTTTATGCTTGTAAATATGGTAAGTATTGGACTTTGCCTCGGTGTAGGAATGAAAAAGAATAAATTTGATTTAAATGATTATAATATTGGAAAAGATACAGATATTATTTTATCATTT
>DAIUCB010000204.1:0-5218 GCA_036846385.1 Bacillota bacterium
AAAATATATAAAGAATTTGGCTGTACAGCACGAAAAGGGATTATTATTAACGACTCATTATATTTCAGAAGCAGAAGAATTATGCGATTATATTTATGTAATAGATAAAGGTGAAATTATAGCACAAGGTACTAAGGCGGAGTTAAAGGGCATACTGCAATATAAGCAGGAATTAGAGATAAGTGTCGGCAATATTACAGATAATATAATCGATGAACTGAATAGCAGGCTTAAGTCCAAAGATATCAAGATATTTACTTCAAATAATCAAGGAAATAATATAATTAAATTCATCGGAGATACATCACAATGGTCAGATATATTGGAATGTCTTTCAATTAACAAAATTCAAATAATTAATGTTAAAACCAAAGAACCTGAATTGCAGGATATTTTGCTGGACATAATAGAAAATTACAGACGTGTATCAGAGACTATATGAGGTATGCTATGAAAAAGATGATTATTGCTTTCAAGGGAGAAATTATAAAACAGCACCGTAATAACTTTTATTCATATTTTGTTTATTTTTCATTATTGGTTTGGCCGATACTTGGATTTTTTACTGTATATTTTACATATAAGCCTTTTGAATTAGGACAAGGATCTTCTATAGGAATAAACAATTCAAAAGACTTAATGCTATTCTTGAGTACAGGCTATATGGCATATACCTGCTATTGGTCTATGGTGCAAAATGCATGGCAGTTATCTAATCATGAAAGAATGAACGGAACCTTAGAAATTGCTTTTATGTCACCGACAAACAGGATGATATTAATATATGGAAAGGCTTTAGGACCTTTACTTCAACAAACATGGATGTTTTTGTTCTTTTGTATAATAATTATCATATATGCAGGCGGATTAACCCTGAAGAATATTTTACTGATACCTATAATATTTATATTACTTATAGTATCTGCTACATTTTGGGGAGGTATGCTCAATGCCATGTTTCTAATGTCAAGAGATTCTTCTATACTTATGAATATCTTTGATGATCCCATGGTATTATTTTCGGGAGTTAAGGTCCCTGTTAATGAATTTCCGTTATGGGCTAAGCTAATATCTTCAATCTTTCCTCTTACTTATTGTTTGAACCTGATAAGAGGGGTATTTAATTATATGGATTTTGATTCGGTATTGTCAAATTTAATAAGGTTGGTTGTGTGTTTATTTGTTATGTTCATTATAACTAAATATTTTGTTAATAAAGCAGAGAAGCTAAACAGAGAAAACGGTGAATTCAGTGTTTATTAATCTTAAATTAGTCTGTATTTCACTATGTAAGCAGTATTAACGATTATAAGTGAAAACAAAAATTAAATTTAGAGGTATATATGACAACTATATATTTTGTAAGACATGCAGAGCCTGATTACGATAATCATGATGATACTCTTCGACCTTTAACTGAAAAAGGCAGGAAAGACAGAGGGCTTGTTACAGAATACCTAAGTAATAAAAATATAAGGATTGCATTATCCAGCCCATACAAAAGAGCATATGATACAATTCTCGATTTCACAGTAAAGAATAATCTTGAAATATTGTGCATTGACGATTTTAGGGAACGGAAAATAGATAGCGTATGGATAGAGGATTATGAAGCTTTCTCAAAAAATCAATGGGATGATTTTTTATACCGTTATTCAGATGGTGAGTGCCTCAAGGAGGTACAAGAACGAAATATAAGAGCGTTGCATAAGGTATTACTTGAATACAGAGGTAAAAACATTGTTATCGGAAGCCATGGAACAGCATTGAGCACAATTATCAATTATTATGATAAATCATTTGGATATAACGAATTTCAGAAAATCAAATCATTAATGCCCTGGATTGTAAAGTTTAAATTTAATGATTTAAACTGTGTCCATATAGAGAGAATTAATTTGTTTGAAGATAATATAAGATAAATGAGAAGCCTTCGGTGTAAACGAAAAAGATCTCTGGAATTATGAATTATAAATGAGGCTAATTGAATTTGACAGCCTTATGTATGATGTAGAATAAATATATTTAAAACGATTTTTTATCAACCTGTCATTTCCATCCCCTTTTTTTAGCAAATAAAGCGATGGAAATGATAGATTGTTTCCGGTTATAGCTTGATAATATCAGGAAAGGCTTCCCTTCCCATAATCCCCCACATCCTGTCAATGTAGGAAAGAGTATAATAACTTTCGTAATAGTGGTAATAAAAGGCACCTTTTAATGTCATGAGAAATGTGCCGTTTTCTTCGGTTATAAAGCCAAGCTTTTTAGCAATCCAAAATTCCGGCCCATACATCTTTTTTAACGGAACACCAAAGAATTTCTCAAAATCCTCGGAATTAACCTTTGTACTGTAGGCAGTCCAAAACAGGAAATACAACATTCGCTGTCTTTTTGTAAAACGTATGGTAAGCGAAGTCGGGAGACAGTTTTTTTCTATTCTTTTTTGATATTCCTCAACTGAAAAGGTGTTAACCTTAAACTGATCCTTTAAAAGAGTGGTAGCAGAACATCCAAATCCCAAAAAATTATCTCTTGTCATCGATGAGTATTTTGCTTTTTTGTTATTTGAAAAAGTCCAGATAGAATTTCTCATATACCCTTTACTTTGACAGTATAGAGTAACATCATTTAGGAGCTTTCTTTTTTCCTTTTTACCCATCACCGGAACAGTGCTGTCTGTGAACGAAAAATCAATAAAGGGATAAATTGCAATATGGTTTGCACCGCTTGAAAAGGCAATGTCAATATCTGCTTTAAGGTCATCAATTGTTTGGTTTGGAAGAGCAAATATAAAATCCATAGAAACCGTTTCAAAAGGCACCTTACTTAAAGCTTGAGCCATATTTTCAAGGTCAAAATCATTTCTTCCTAAAACAGACAAAAACTTTTTCCGGAAGGATTGTATTCCGATGCTAATTTTGGTAACTCCGGCCTTTTTAAGAGCTAAGAGTGTTTTTTCATTTACATTATCGGGATGCAGCTCCAGTCCGATACCTTCTGAAATAATAAAATGTTCATTTATTGCAGATATTATCTCACTTATTCTGTCAGCAATAAGAGCAGGAGTTCCACCGCCAAAATAAAGACTGGTTACCCGCTTTTTTTCACTTAATTGTCTGCCTACCATGTGAATTTCCTTGATAAGATAATCAATATATCTGCCGCACTTTTCTTTGGTGAAAAGCTCCTTGCAGTACGGACAAAACACACATATTTTTTTACAGAAAGGTATATGAACATAAAGCCCGAGATTTTCACAGCAGCTAAAGCTTAGACGGTTATCGTATTCATTTTTAAATGTAAAAGGCTTGAACGATCTTGTAAGCCACATTCTTGTAACAGTTGTAATAAAACTCATATTCCACCTATATATATTTGAGATATATTTTTAACATTTCTGACAATATTTTTACGTTGCCGTTAAACAAAAGAGTGTACTCAGCAACAAAAAAATATCCGCATTTTTCGCATAGTCCCGGTATGTCGATGCATCTGCCGCAGGTACTGATCTTACCGTTCTCAATGACAACACACTGGTAGCAAGGTGTAGGAAAATTGTTTGAGATTAAATACGGAAAGGCACTTTTTAGATTAAATACAGGTGCACCACATTTCATCATTTGCGTAATTACATTGCAGCATTCTTCCTTTTCACTGCGTAAAAGAGCAAGATTTTCTGTTCCCGGATATGGTGTGTGAAAATTAAATGATACGGCACGGACATTCTTCATTTTCTTTGCGACAGTGCAAACGTCTTTGATTGTGTCCTTGTTTATCTGATTCACTGCCATATAAAAGCATATATTATCGGCAGTGGCATTATTTATATTATTCATAATAGAGTCATAGGTATTGCCGCGAATTTCGTTATGCTTCTCTTTGTCACCGTCAAGGCTTAAGAGAATTAGATCTGCTTCCGGCAGGTTCAGTTCGAATGTGCCGTTGGTAACGGTGTTTACAATCAAAAACCCCATCCTCTTTGCTTCAATCACCAGATCCCTCAGAGTTTTACCGCTATCCTGCCACATAAAGGTTTCACCGCCACAGAAAAAAAGAATCCGGATGCCTATATTATACAACTGCTTCATTTCAGCTTGAATTTTTTTGTAAGGATGAATTACAGAGGTTATATTGTTCACAGAACAATGCTTGCAGGAGAGGTTGCATTTGTCTGTTAAAATCACAGTCCCAAGAATCGGATTCTTTTTTTTGAATAAAATAGTTTTTAAGCCGAAACCGGCAAAGTATAGAAAAGATGAAAGTTTCAATTTAATTATCCTTTCTGTTATATAAGATTTAGTACCTTATATAATACAATTTATATTATGTTAACTAAATTTAGTGCAATGGAAATATTATACCATTAAAGAACAGCTTATTCCACTACAAAGATATTAACAATATGAGACAATATTATGACAATACTTCTACCTCTGAATGTAAAACCTTGACAGACCGGTTGAAGATTCAAAAAAGTAAATGAAATTAAAGAATAGTTTATACTGGAGAAAAGAGTTTTTTATTGATGGAAACGGTATAAAAATCCCTGAACAGGATAAATCATATCAATTATTTACACTTAAGATTTTATAAGATTGTGAAGCAAATAAATATAATAAATATAATAAATATATTGATGTGATAAATGATATAATGTATAATATAAGGGAGTTTGGAAAAAGGTGGATAAATAATTAAATAACTGTTCAGTAATTGACTTATTAAATTATTAGAATATGTTCTATTTTTTATTATTGCTGTTTACTTAACTTTACTTTCAAAAAAATCAGTATGAAAATATGAGTTTTGTTTACAGCTTTGTAGGGAGGATAAATATGCCAATATAAGCTTATCAATATAAAAGTATTAAAAGTATTAAATATATTGGAGGATTGATTAATGAGTAGTATAATTAGAAAATTACAGGAAAAAGAACTTAAAGATTTTGCAAAATTATCAGTTGATGCATTTTCTTCTAATGTCTCTTTACAAGAAGCAGAAAATGAATGTTTAAATCTATTGGAAGTTCTTTACAATAATGCGCCAGAACAGCATATGTATGGTGTATTCAGAGATGATTATCTTGTAGGTGGAATGCGTATGATAGATTATAAAATGAATATTAGAAATAAATTTATGGATATTGGTGGAGCAGCGAGTGTTGCAACTGACTTGATTCATAAAAAGCAAAAAGTTGCAATTGAGCTAATAGAGT
>DAIUCB010000205.1:0-5215 GCA_036846385.1 Bacillota bacterium
CTATTTTTAATTCACCTGACTCTATAGCTCTTGCTCTTCCTCCATGGGATCTTATAATAACAGGAGTATCCAAAATTCCTTGTGAAATAGCTGTACCTAAAGGTTCTCTGATGCCACTTGATTCAATTCTCGTGATAACTCCGTTTTTAATATGGTCTATTAACGGACCATGACAGGTGCCTAGTGAGCTTGGTGTAATTCTTATGTCCTTTATTCCAAGCTTAGCAATTGCATTCATGACCATATTTACTATATGATCGCCATTTCTGAAATGGTGGTGAAAGGAAATAGTCATTCCATCCTTTAAGCCTGTTGCTATTATAGCTTCCTCAATTGATTTTACCACTTTATTCTTGTGAGGTAAAGGTCTTTTTAATTTTGCTCCGGCTTTATTTCCAACCGGTATTAAGCCGAATGGACTTTCATAAGGTTCAATTTGACCAATTCCGTCAATGTAATTTGGAATTTCCCTGCCTACTCCGTTTTTACTCATTTTCTTCATCCTCCTTATATACTCCTGTAGCCTTGGCTAATTCTATAACTCTATATGCTCTGTCAACAATCGGACCATCTATCATTTTACCGTCTAAGGCAATTACACCCGAACCTTTGCTTTCAGCATCGTGTATTGCATCAACAACTCTGATGGCATTTCTTATTTCCTTATCTGTAGGAGCATAAACCTTGTGTGTGAGATTAACCTGTTTAGGATGAATCACTGATTTTCCGTCAAAGCCCAGTTGTTTTATAAGCTTTGTTTCTTCAATAAAACCTTCGTCATTATTAATATTGGAATAAACCGTATCAAGTGCATAGATTCCTGCTGCTCTTGCCGCCAACACAAGCTGGCTTCTGGCAGCCAATAGCTCAATTCCTTCCGGAGATCTGTTTGTTTTCATATTCGTAACAAAATCCTCGGCTCCGATTGCAATTGCAATTAATCTTTTGCTTGCTTTAGCAATGCTGTATGCATTTATAATACCCAAAGGGCTTTCTACTGCAGCCATCATTTTCGTCGTTCCGACCTTTAATCCTATTTTTTCTTCTATATCAGCTATAATCCTTTCCGCTTCTATAACATCCTCTGCTTTTTCAGCCTTAGGTAATCTGATTATATCAGGCTGAGCCCTCACCATGGCTTCCAAATCATCTCTTCCGAATGGCGTATCAAGTCCATTTATTCTTACAACTGTTTCTACTCCGCCAAAATCTATATTTCTCAATGCATTGTATACTAAAAATCTTGCTGCATCCTTTTCCTTTAATGAAACAGAATCCTCTAAATCAAACATTATTGAATCGGCTCCATACAAATGTGCATCCATTATATTTGCAGGATTATTACCGGTAACATACATCATAGTTCTACGCAGCTTTACCATTTGTATCACTCTCCCCAATTATATTCGTTTAACTCAGCAGCTCTGTACAGCGCTGTCAGAGTTCTCGCTTTAATTACAAAATCAATTGCACCTTTATCTATAGCTCTAACAACAGCATTTTCTATACCCTCGTTTTTAAGCGTTTCTTCTATAACATTTTTGACCTGCCTTCCAAACTGTTTCATTACGGCACTTTGCAGATGAATATCTATGCCATTCTCATTAGACGGCTCTATTACGATATTGATATCGCTTGATTCGATAGTACCTGCAATTCCGACCTTTTTAATTTCCATTTTTCAAACCTCCATCTTGGTTATTTATCACTTTTCATAATTTTCTCTATTATTTGTTTAGCTTCATCAGAAATTAAATAATTGTATGTTGTTATAGGTACTAATTTTTTTGTTATTCCTATTTGATTTTTTCTGATAAGCTCTCTGACCCTAGAAGCACTTATTATCATTTCATTCTTTGTCAGTCTTTTTATTTCAACAATTTCAATATTATAATTCGGCAAAATTTCTTTCATTGTTATATTATATTCATTTGTAACAGGGTCATTTGGTTCCTCACCAACATATCTTCTGTTTATACCTAATGAAGGTGCAATAAATTTTCCGAATATTTTTACATCTAGCGTAGCATGAATTTTAACAACAGCGTTCTTTTCCTTTAAAAAGTATGAAGGAAATGTAGAGTTAGAAACAATATAATCTTCTCCTTTATGAATATATACATTTTTTAAATGCTTGGTTCCTTCTCTTACTAATTTAAGCCTTACCTCCTTAGGAAATATAGACCTATCCTCCCATACCAGAAAAATATGAACTACATCGCTGTTCCTTGAGGCTTCTTCAATCAAATATTGATGCCCTAATGTAAAAGGATTACAATTCATTACTATGCCTGATATTATATCCCCCTCTTTTTTTTGCAGCATTAACTTTTCTATATAATTTTCTATTCCTCTTGGATTATTTTCAAGTAATGATACCTTTCCTTCAACACTGATTATTTCTTTGAATCCTAAATCTTCAAATATTTTTTTGTTTTGAGGCTTAGTGAATATAAAGAGGTGAGTGTTTCCTCTTTTAAATTGCTCATCTATCAAAAGTGTCATTAATTTATTTAAAAGTCCTTCACCTTGATAATCCGGAGCTATTGCAATACACTTTAAAACATTTCCAGAAATTGAACCTGTGCCTATTATGGAGTCATTTTCATACATAGCTAATGTATAGATAACATCCTTCTCAAGAATAAGCCCTTGACTTTGTAAAAAAATATCTATTTTTTTTCTTTCGCTCTCTCTGTTTAGATTAGTCGTTTTAATTTCAAAGCTATTATTATACATTTTCATCTCGCTCCGATATTATATTTTATATTATCTCCGTTTTCTATAAAATACAGCATAAGCGTTACTGCGATTAAATCTGCCGATCCGCCGGGGCTAATATTTTTCTCGATAAAGCATCTGTCCATCTCTTCTACGAGCAGTCTTCCTTCGGTAGTGAAATACCCTCCGTGCTTTAATGCATTTTCAGCTTTTTCTTTTGCATAATCCAATATTTTGGAATTATGTCTTCCTAATATATTACTATCCTCAGTGTTTACAATCAGATGTAATAAAATATTTACTAAAATATCATTTATATGCTTTTCTTCTTTTAATAAAGACTTAAGAACCGGCAAAGAATGAACCAGCACTGTTTCAAATCCGGCTTCTGCCTCTCCTCTGATTCCCTTTACTCCATACTGTAAATACAGCCTTTCACCATATGTTAAATTTTTATTGGGATTTATACAATTTAATTCGACAGTAATATCCTCAGCAAGCAATTTAACAATATCTGAAATTTCTGAAGCGGAAATATATTCTTTTCCATATTTTTTGAAATGTAAACCAGTGGAAACTGAAATAATTCCTATGGAAAATATTAGCCCTCTATGCGTATTAACACCTTCAGTTGCATTGAACATATCCTTTTCAGCTTTAATTCCTATAGACCTCATGCTTTTCAACAAATCCGAATAATTATCTCCGTTAAAATTGATTCCTTGCTCTGCACATATATAAAAATAGTCGGAAAGAGATAAACTGCTGTTTAAAAAGGTAAAAAAATCCATATCTCTGTGAGCACCGGAATTATATCTGTCGACAAGCCCCGGTTTAGGTGTTACAGATACTTCATATAAAAGTGCTTTAGTAGCTAATCTTCTAATATAACAACAAAATTCATGCTTATTCACCAATTGACTCCTTTATATTCTAATACTTGTTAGTTTATCAATGAAACTATAACTCTTATGATCTGCGGAAATATTGAGACTACAGTAACCATTCTGATTATTTGAAGAACTATGACGTCCGCACTTTGAATACCCATATCAGCTGATATTAATGCCATATCTGCAGCACCTGCCGGCGTTGCTGAAAGCATAGCTTCATCTATCGGCATTTTATATTTTTTGTATAAAATATTACCGATTATTAAACATGCTGCAAGGTATCCGCTCAATAATATAACAGCAGGTATTATAAGATGTTTCAAGCTTATTACATCATTCATTTCAAAGCTGCTTCCTATATATGCTCCGGCCAGCAGCTGAGCAAAACGCCTCATCCATCTCGGCATACAGGCTTTCCCCGTTGTCAGTTTTAGGATAATAACACTAATCATCGAAAAAACTAACGTAGCTGATGGTATATCTGATATTTTTCCTATTGTACCGAATATTACAGCAACAATAATTGTTAATATCAGTTTGCTGATATCGTCTGTTCTGTTTATAGTTCTGCTATATACATTAACTTCACTCTCCGGCTTATAAAAGTCGAATTTAGAAATTTTAGTAATTATTGTCGGAAAAACTCCCACTCCAAATACTAATCTGATGAACTGCATTACTGCCACTGTAGCAGAATCAGCACCCATTTCTTCACTTATAATAGGTATATCACTGATTCCGCCCGGCACGGCGCTCATCATAGAGGTTATTAAGTCCAACGGACTGAAAAAATGTATCAGAAGTCCTGACATTATATTTAAAACCAGCATTCCGAGCAATAAAGTCATTGCCGGTTTGAAAATGCTTTTTAGCCTGACTAAATCACTTTTCTCTATACTCACACCTATAAAAGCACCAGCAATAATTTGAGCTATTAATCTACCGGTATACGGCATAAATGCTGTGCCGGTTGTTATGTTAAGTACGGCTACCCCTACAATACTGCCGACCATAATTCCACCGGGAACCTTTAGCTTTAAAAAAACATATCCTACAGCAAAGCCTATCAGCATTGTTATTAAAAATTGAAGCATAGAATCATCCTTCTGAAAAAGATTTATATTTGCAATTTCTAATCGCATAATACTAGTTATACAAGCCCTTATTCAATTAGAATTAAATAAGGGCTGACTAAATTATAATTGATTGACTGTGAAAAAAGTAAATAGCTAAATTATATTTAACTTAAAACATCGCCTTTATTTTTTAATATATATGGCTTAACTATCGGCCATAGCAGCGAAAGTATGCTTATTATCATTAAAACAGCAGTAATCGGCTTGCTGAATACTGATATAATATTTCCTTGCTCAATCATTATTGATCTCCTCAAATTTGATTCAACCATGTCACCTAATACCAAGCCTAGAATCAAAGCTGCATTGTTAAAGCCGAATTTAGAAAATGCATATCCGAATATTCCGGCAATCATCATAAGCATTACATTGCCGGTGTTATTTTGCAATGCAAAGCTTCCTATTACGGCTAATAAGGTTATAACAGTTCCTAAAACACTGTAAGGAATACCGAGTATTTTTCCG
>DAIUCB010000206.1:0-5214 GCA_036846385.1 Bacillota bacterium
ATTTATCTTCTTAAAATTCTCAAGGATAAAATAAATATTACGACTATACCCGGAATTACGTCCTTTCTTGATATTGCCGCAAAAAATAATTTTCCTCTGGTTGAGGGTGAAGATGCACTTGTAATCGTACCTGCAACTATAGGAGAGGATAAGATAAGAAGCTATATTAAAAATGAAAGCTCCATAGTATTGATGAAGGTGTATAAAAACTATGAAGATATATTAAAGCTGATTATTGAGGAAAAGCTTGATAATTGTTCTATAGCGGTAAGTAATTCATCAAAGGATGAAGAGGTTGTTTATAAAAATATATGTGATATGAAAAAGGAAGATGTTTCATATTTCACTACAATATTGATAAATAAAAAATGGAAGGTATAAGATGATATATGCAATAGGAATAGGGCCGGGCAGCCGGGAAGCAATGACGCCGGAAGCACTGCATGCAATAGAAAAATCAGAAGTAATCGTAGGGTACAAAACATATATTGATTTAATAAGGGATTTGATAAAGGATAAGGAAGTAGTATCAAACGGAATGAAGCAGGAAATTGACAGGGTGAAAAAGGCTGTTGAAATTTCCAAGACCGGTAAAACCGTAGCTGTAATCAGCTCCGGAGATGCAGGTGTTTACGGCATGGCAGGGCTTGTGCTCGAGCTTGCAGACGGCGAGGAGGTTACGGTTGTTCCCGGAGTAACTGCATCGACAGCCGCCGCTGCAGTTCTTGGCGCCCCTCTCATGCATGATTTTTGCCATATAAGCCTCAGCGACCTGATGACGCCAATAGAGCTTATATATAAAAGGGTAGAGCTTGCGGCTGAAGCAGATTTTGTAATATGCTTTTACAATCCCAGAAGCAACGGCCGTCCTCATTATCTTCAGAATGCATTGGAGCTTATAAAGAAATACAAGGATGGCAGTACACCTGTAGGTATAGTTAGAAATATCGCCAGAAACAATCAGGAGATAACAATATGCACAATAGATACAATCGACTGTGAAAGGATTGATATGGTTTCGGTAGTAATTGTCGGAAACAGCTCAACATATATACAGAGGGATAAAATAATCACAAAAAGAGGATATGAAAATAAGAGGTAATAACATGGATGTCGCAGTTATTGGGATAAATCACAATATAGCACCCATTGAAATAAGGGAAAAGGTGTATTTCAGCGAATCAAGAAAAATTGCTGCCACAACAGACCTGACTGAAAAGGGTATTGAGGAGATATTAATTTTATCTACCTGCAACCGCAGTGAAATATTTGTTGCATCATCAAAAATAGAGGAAGCAGCAAAGCTTGTAAAGGAATTTTATATATCATTTTTTAAGGATAAAATAATTGAAAAATATATTTTTACCAAGACAAAGGATGAGGCGGTGCTCCACGTATATGAGGTATGCTGCGGATTTGACTCGATAGTAATCGGTGAAGACCAGATACTCGGTCAGGTAAAGGATGCTCTTGAAACAGCGATTGAGCTTAAAGGAAGCAGTAAAATTTTAAATAAATTATTCAGGGAAGCTATAACGGTATCAAAGAAAATAAAAACAAACACAAAATTATCCGAAAAACCATTGTCTGTAAGCTATTTGGGAGTAAAGAAGCTAAGAGAGGAAACCGGAGATTTTGCGGATAAAAAGGTGCTTTGCTTAGGGCTTGGCAAGATGGGAATCCTTGCTCTCACTCACATCAGAGAATATGGAGCAGAAAAAATATTTGTATGCAACAGAAATATTTTAAAATCCCTTGAAATAAAGCAGCAGTTCAATGATATAGAGGTAGTAGAGTATGAGAATCTAAATAAAATCACCTCAGATATAGACCTTCTGATATGTGCCACATCCTCCCCCCATACGATAATAAAAGAAGACAGCATAGATACAAACAGAAGAAAGCCTCTATATATTCTTGATTTGGCTGTTCCGAGAGATGTGGACAAAAATGTGGCATTTATCAGGAATGTACATCTGTATGACGTGGATTCACTCAAGGTTGAGACAGAGGAAAATAAAAGAGTCAGGAAGGAGCTTTTAGCTGAAAGCCGAGGAGCTATAGAGGAGAGCATCAGGGAGTTTAATATCTGGAAAAACAGCATAAAAATCGATCCTGTATTAGAATCGATAAATAAAAAGTGCAAAGATATAAAGGAGGATTCCCTTTCCTATATATACAGAAAAATAAACCTCAGCCACAGAGATAAAAAAATTATAGACAAGATGGTTGAAGCATCAATGAAAAGATTGCTGAGGGAGGCAATATTAAATCTTAAGGGAACGATGGAGGAAGAAAAGCTTGATGAATATGTTGTTGTTTTAAACGAGCTTTTTGAATTTAAATGAGATATTTTCCTATAAGCGTTGATACAAAGGACAAAAAAGTACTCGTTGCAGGTGGAGGAAGAGCAGCATTTCTGAAGTTGAAAAGCCTTATTTTTACCATGGCTTCAATAGATGTGGTTTCTGCTTCCTTTAGTGATGAGGTATTAAAGCTCAGCAATAATTATCCGAACAAGCTGTTTCTTAAAACTATGACAATAAATCCCGACAGCATAGATTTTGAAGATGATTATATTATTGTTTTTGCATGTACAGACAATAATGAGGTTAACAAAAATCTCAGACTTTATTTTAAACATAAAAAAATTCAGGTATTGACATCTGACGACAGAGAAAATTCGGATTTCATAACATCGTCATTGCTTCATCGGGGAAATATAACAATTGCCGTAAACACTGAGGGGAGAAGCCCTACAGCTTCAAAAATGATTATAAAAGAAGCAGAAAAAATACTTACGGAGGAATTGATCAAAAAGGTCGATTTGCTGTCATCAATAAGACAGCTGTTGTTAAAGGACAAAGATAAAAGCACCAATGAAATCTTGACAATTTCCGAGATGGAAAAGCTATCCCTTCTGTCCTGCAGTGACCTTGAAGAAAAGCTGAAAGAATTAAATAAATCAGGAGAATGAAATGAAAATAAAAGTTGGAACCAGAGGAAGCAATCTGGCCTTAATCCAGACAAATCTGGTTATAAAAGCTCTTAAGGAGAAGAATCCGGGGCTTGATTTCGAAGTAAAGGTAATAAAAACAAAGGGAGATATAGTGCAGGATGTACCCTTGCACAAAATGAATGATAAGGGAATATTCACCAAGGAAATAGAAAAAGCACTTTTAAATAAGGATATAGATTTGGCAGTCCATTCCATGAAGGATATGCCCTCCGAGCATACGAAGGGTCTTTGCTTCGGCGGAGTTCCCAAGGGAGAAGATCCTAGAGATGTTATTGTTTCAAATAAAGAGATTAAATCCCTATCTGATATCGAGGGGCTGACAATAGGGACAGGCAGCATAAGCAGGAAGCTTCAGCTGATAAATATCGTCAAGGATATTTCGGTAAAGGATATCCGAGGAAATATAGAAACAAGAATGAAAAAAATAGAGACAGAAAATCTTGACGGTGTAATCCTTGCGGCAGCAGGATTGAAAAGAGCAGGCTATGAGGACCGAATAAGCTATTATTTTGATCCTTATGTTTTTGTTCCGTCACCCTGTCAGGGAATCCTTGCTCTTCAAATAAGAGAGGATGATGAGAAAATTAATAAGCTTCTTAAAACAATCGAAGACTTTGAGACCTCCGTCAGAGCAAGAGCTGAAAGAGCATATCTCAGGGAAATAGGCGGAGGCTGTCACACTCTCATAGGTGCATATTCAGTAATAGGTGGCGGGGAAATAAAAATGCAGGGGATATTCGGAGACGAAAAGGGCGAATATATTTTGAAGGCTGAAGGAAGCGCTCCTTTAGCCGATGCAGAAAGCTTGGGAAGAAAAATAGCTGAAAAGCTGAAAACGGAGAAGAAAAAGTATGAATAAGCTCGGAAAGGTTTTTCTGGTCGGTGCCGGCATAGGAAGCGAAGAATATATAACAGTAAAAGGTAAAAAGATTCTTGATGAAGCAGATGTAATACTTTATGACAGGCTCTTGAATCAAAATCTTGTTGACACAAGAGATAAATCAAAGGAATTCATAAATGTGGGAAAGGAATCATCAAATCATATTTATTCTCAGGATGAAATAAATGAAATCCTTGTTCAGAAATTCTCGGAGGGTAAAACCGTCGCAAGACTCAAGGGTGGAGACCCTTATGTTTTCGGCAGAGGCGGAGAAGAGGCCGAATATCTTGCAGACAGAGGAATAGAGTTTGAAGTCGTTCCGGGCATTACATCGGGTATTGCAGGGCTGTGCTTTGCCGGTATTCCCATAACCCACAGAGATTACGGTTCATCCCTTCACCTGATAACAGGACACAAAAAAAATGAGGCTGATCTCGATTACGATATATTGTCAAAATTGAACGGAACAATGGTCTTTTACATGGGGCTTGCAAATTTGAAAAAAATTTGCGAAGGACTCATCGGCGGAGGCAAAAATCCCGGAACCTGCTGTGCTGTCATAAGCCATGCAGGATATCCGGATCAAAAGGTTGTTTCATCAACGCTGAGTGACATTGACGAAAAAGCTGCCAAGGAGGATATAAAAAGTCCCTGTCTTATCGTTGTGGGAGATGTTGTCAAGCTCAGAGAAAAGCTTAACTTCTTTGAAAACAAAGTCTTATTCGGAAAAAATATAGTCGTTACAAGAGCCAGAGAGCAATCCAGCTCTCTTGTAAGCAAATTGAAAAATATGGGGGCAAATGTAATTGAGGCTCCGGCAATTTCAGTAAAAGAAATCAATGAAGACAAATTAAAGCATGAAATTGAAAATTTGAAAAGCTATACACATTTAATTTTTACAAGTGCAAACGGAGTCAAAATTTTCATGGAAGCACTTCTTGAAAAATATGATGTGAGAGCTTTAGGAAGCATACAAATATATGCAATGGGAGACGGTACAGCAGGAGAGCTAAAAAAACACGGCATCAAGGCTGATTTTGTTCCTTCCCGATTTGTTGCAGAAGTATTCTATGAGGAAATTAAGGACAAGATTAAAACCTCGGACAAAATACTGCTTCCGAGAGCACTTAAGGCAAGACCGTATCTTAGTGACAATCTGTCAAATATATGCAAGGTCAAGGAAATATTTATATACGATACTGTTATTGAAGATATTTCTCAGGAAGTGAGAGAAGCTTTAAAAACACTTAATATAGATTATATTACCTTTACCAGCTCATCGACGGTTGAAAATTTTTTAAAGCTGATTGATGAT
>DAIUCB010000207.1:0-5210 GCA_036846385.1 Bacillota bacterium
GGAGTTGATAACAATTAAGGAGATATTATCATTAATTACAGCTTTAATCGGAATAATACTTGTTCTTTTTTTAACCTATTATTTGACTAAATGGTTTTCTGTGAGAACATCAAATATATTTAAATCAAAATATATTAATATAGTGGATAAAATAGTTTTAGGACAAAATAAATGTTTAGCAATCGTTGAAATTTCCGGTAAATATTATTTATTGAGCATTACTGACAGCAGTATAAATGTAATAAAGGAATTAGAAGAGTTTGAACCAACGCCAGCTGAAAATACGGACAGCTTAAGTTCAAACCTTGATTTCAACAAAATATTATCCAGGTTTATTAAAAAATGAACGTTGTGACAGGTGAGGCTTAAATGATTAAAAAGAAAAATTATACAGTTAAAATATTGCTCTCCATGATATTTATATCATTGCATATTAATAGAGCTTATGGAGGCGTTATTAATATGGATGTAAACGGGAATGCCGTAGAAACCTTGGAAATTCTTATGTTATTGACAATAATAACACTTCTTCCATCTATATTAATAATGATGACATCCTTTACCAGAGTAATTATAGTGTTGTCATTTTTAAAAAATGCTCTGGGCTTACAACAGACACCTCCTAATCAGGTTATGGTTGGAATCGCTATATTCCTTACATTATTTATAATGTCACCGGTCATAGATGAAATAAATGTTAATGCATATGAACCATACAAAAATGAAGAAATAACGCAAGAGGAATTTTACACCAGAGCCTCAGAGCCGTTAAAAGTATTTATGCTCAAGCAAACAGGAAAAAGTGAGTTAAAAATGTTTACCGATATGTCTAAAGACGAAAAAATAAGGAGCACACAAAATTTAGAAAAGCTTCCTTTAACAATAATTATTCCGTCTTTCCTTACGAGTGAGCTTAAAAGAGCATTTATTATGGGATTTTTATTATTTATTCCGTTTTTAATAATAGATATGATAGTTTCAAGTATACTTATGTCAATGGGAATGATGATGCTGCCGCCTGTCATGATATCTTTGCCGTTTAAGCTTTTGTTATTCGTAATAGTAGACGGTTGGTCTCTTTTATTTAAAACAATAGTTACATCCTTTAATTTTTAAAACAGGAGGCAGAAATGAGCTCATCAGTCATTATGGATATTATGCAAGCTGCCATGGTAGTAGCTTTGAAGGTAGGAACACCGATACTGCTGATAAGTATTGTTATCGGACTTGTAATTGCCATCTTTCAGGCTGCAACACAAATACATGAGCAGACACTCACATTTGTCCCTAAATTATTCGCAACTGCCATAATTTTAATAATCCTTGGTCCTTGGATGATAGAGGTATTGTCAGACTTTGTTTATTATATATTTGATGCGATGATAAGGGCTTATTAAGAGGTAAAAATGATAAATATAGAACATTTCACATACTTTTTGCTTATTTTTTCCCGTATGAGCGGATGCGTATTTTTCAATCAAATATTCGGCAGGGGAAACCTGCCTGTAATATTTAAAATATCCCTAAGCTTAATGCTTACAATTACGGTTTATGGACTTTTACCTGTTCAGGATAACATAGTAATTACATCAGTAGTTGAATATGGATTAATAATATTGAAGGAAATATTTATCGGGTTTATAATTGGCTATATAATAGGTATTTTTTTCTCAATCGTTGTAATCGGAGGAGAAATAACAGATTTGCAAATAGGAATGTCTATGGCTCAGATATATGATCCTAACAGCAACGTTTCTGTAGGAGTTACAGGAAGATTTTTAAATGTTTTTTTAATATTATTGTTCTTTAGTGCAGGGGGACATTTATCACTTATTAAAATATTTATTACATCATGTAAGCTTATAGAAATAGGAGCATTTACAATACCTAAAAATTTATTCTTGAATATGGTAGAGCTGTTATCACAGATATTTGTATTTGCCATAAAGCTGGCACTTCCGATACTCGCCGTTGAAATAATAACAGAAGCCGGAGTTGGAATTTTAATGAAAGCAATACCAAATATACAAGTTTTTTCAGTAAATATACAAGTAAAGCTTTTTATAGGGCTATTTTTAATAATGATTTTGGTACCGTCCTTTTCATCCTTTTTAGAAAATATATTGACTATTATGTTTGAATCGATAGAAAAAAACTTAAGTTTATTAATGACAGGCTAAGGTAGGATATTATGGCCGGAGATAAAACTGAAAAAGCCTCCCCTAAGAAAAGGCGGGATGAAAGAAAAAAAGGGAATGTGTTCCAAAGCAAGGATGTTGTTACTGTTGGAATTATAGCAATCTCATTTTATATACTGAAGCTATGGATGCCCTATATTTATAAAATCACCAATAACTTAATACATAAATATATTAAGCTGATGGGAACAACAATAGATATTAATGGAAGCTTTGCAGTACAAACATTTAAGGATATATCAACAGCAGTATTCGGAGCAGCAGGAATACTTATGGCTGCTGTAATTGTTTTTACGATAATTTTGACAGGATCTCAAACTAAATTTTTAATTGCAAAAGAAAATATCAAATTCAAATTTTCAAAATTAAACCCATTGACAGGCTTGAAAAGGATGTTTTCCATGCGTGCTGTTGTGGAATTAATTAAAAATCTGATTAAAATTATAATTTTAGGAATTGTAATATACATTTCAATTTCAGATAATCTATATAAAGTACCGAGGCTTATGTCAACGGATATAAAGTCGGGTGTAATCTTTATATTTACAACAATAATGTCACTGGTAAACAGTGTTATAATAGCCTTCATAGTAATATCTGCTTTTGACTTCCTGTATCAATGGTGGGAATATGAAAAAAATATTAAAATGTCCAAGCAGGAGGTTAAAGAAGAATATAAGCAAATGGAAGGCGACCCGCAGCTTAAGGGCAAAATAAAGGAAAAAGCAAGAGCTATATCAATGACCAGAATGATGCAGCAGGTTCCAAAGGCAGATGTGATTATCAGAAATCCTACACATTTTGCCGTAGCAATAAAATACGATATAAATAAAGACGCTGCACCAATTGTATTGGCTAAAGGCAAGGATAATATAGCCTTGAAAATAATCGAGAAAGCAATGGAAAACAATATAAAGATGGTAGAAAATAAGCCATTGGCAAGAGAACTGTATGAAAATGCAGAGTTAAATAGGGAAATACCACTAGAATACTATGAACCTATTGCCGAAATATTAGCATGGGTTTATCAGCTAAAGGAAAAGGGAAATATATAATATGAAGAAATTTCTAAACAATTCTATATCATTATTTATTATAGCAATAATACTGATGTTAATAATACCACTGCCAGCATTTTTTCTGGATTTAATGTTTATTATTAATATAGCATTATCCTTAATAATTCTTCTAACAACAATGTATATAAAGGATGCTTTAGAATTTTCGGTATTTCCTTCTGTACTTTTAATAACAACACTTTTCAGATTATCTTTAAATATATCATCTACCAGACTTATATTGACTAACGGAGGTGAAGCAGGACAGGTAATAGCTACCTTTGGAAAATTCGTATTACAAGGAAATGCAGTAGTAGGGTTTATAGTATTCTTAATTATAGTTTTGGTTCAATTTATAGTAATAACCAAAGGTGCCGAAAGAATTTCAGAGGTATCTGCAAGGTTTACCTTAGATGCTATGCCGGGTAAGCAAATGGCAATAGATGCTGACCTAAGCTCAGGGCTTATTACTGAAGAGCAGGCAAAAATAAGAAGATCAAATATTCAAAGAGGAGCCGATTTTTACGGAGCCATGGATGGAGCCACCAAGTTTGTAAAAGGCGATTCTATCATGTCTATTATAGTAACTGCAATTAACTTTGTCGGCGGTATAATAATAGGTATGGTTCAGGGAGGTTCAACCTTTGCGGATGTATTACAAACATATTCTATCGCGACGGTAGGAGATGGATTAGTTTCGCAGATTCCCGCACTTTTGATATCTACAGCAACAAGTATGATAGTAACAAGAGCAGCATCGGAATCAAGCTTGAACATAGAATTATCAAAGCAATTCAAATCACAGCCTTTAGTCCTGCTCATTTCAGGCATTGTATTAGTGGCAATGGGTCTGATACCGGGATTTCCAAAGCTTCAAGTATTTGCACTTGCATCAATATTATTCTTTTTAGGAGTGAGATTACTGAAGTCTGCAGATATGTATAAGGCTGAAGATATCGAAAAAAAGGAAGGTGTTCAAGAAAAGCCTCCTGCTACCGAAGAGGAATACTATAGAAATATAGATAACATATATGAATTGATACAAATAGATCCGATAGAAATGGAAGTTGGGTACAGTTTAATACCCCTTGTGGATGAATCGAGCGGCGGAAGCTTTATAGATCGGGTAGTGATGTTCAGACGGCAATTTGCATCTGAAATGGGTATGGTAGTCCCGTCGGTAAGGTTGAGGGATAACGGATACCTTAATCCAAACGAATATGTAATTAAGCTTAAAGGAGAAGAAATAGCCAGAGGTGAAATTTTAGTTGATTACTACCTGGCACTTAATCCGGGCAACATTACCGGTGAGGTAGACGGAATTGATACAATCGAACCTGCTTATGGAATACCGAGCAGATGGATAACAAAGGATAAAAAGGAGCTGGCGGAAATTTACGGGTATACGGTAATAGATCCTTTATCTGTTTTAGTAACCCACCTGTCAGAAATAGTAAAAGCCCATGCACATGAATTGCTGTCGAGACAGGATGTAAATCAACTGATAGGCAATTTAAAAAAAATTAATGAATCGTTAGTAGAGGAAGTAGTTCCGTCTATGGTATCATACGGTAATATACAAAAGATATTGGGAAATCTGTTAAGAGAAGGTATTCCAATCAAGGATATGGAAACGATTATTGAAACCATAGGTGATTATGGAGCATCCGTTAAAGATACGGAAATAATGACAGAATATATTCGTCAATCCCTTAAAAGGACTATAACCAGGAAATGGGCTGACGGGGGGCAAATAAAGGTTATAACACTGGATACGGATGTAGAAAAGCTAATAATAAATTCAATCAACAAAAATGAAAAAAATTCATACCTATCTATTGACCCCGAAATAATTCAAAAAATAGTAGGAGAATTGCTGGAACAAATTAAAAACTTAAAAGCCGAAATGAATGTACCGATAGTGCTTACATCCCCCTTTGTAAGGGTATATTTT
>DAIUCB010000208.1:0-5199 GCA_036846385.1 Bacillota bacterium
CGCTGAAGCACACCAAATCTGCTCCCGCTTTAATAGAATCCTGTACTGTCGGCTCATAGGCTAATCCGTATTTGCTTAAATCCACCAGAACACCGCTTCCTATATCCTCAATCAAAGGGATGTCATATTTTTTCCCCAGCTCTGCCAGCTCATTAACCGGTACAGATTCGGTAAAACCGACTATTTTATAATTGCTGGTATGTACCTTAAGCAAAGCTGCAGTATTTTCATTTACAGCATTTTCATAATCATAGAGATGAGTTTTGTTTGTAGTTCCTACCTCTACCAGCTTTCCTCCGCTTTGCTCCATAACATCTGGAACTCTAAAGGAGCCTCCGATTTCCACAAGCTCTCCTCTGGAAACTATAACCTCCCTGTTCTTTGCCAATGCACTTAATATTAATAAAACTGCTGCAGCATTGTTGTTGACCGCCATGGCCGATTCAGCACCGGTAATTTTAGTAATTATATTTTCAAAGTGTGAATATCTTGAGCCTCTGTGACCGGATTCTAAATCATATTCTAAATTGGAGTAGCCTGTCACTAATTTCTTTACCTTTTCGGCAGCCTCTTCAGATATTACCGCTCTTCCCAAATTCGTGTGCAAAATTGTTCCCGTACCGTTTATTACCTTCTTCATATTTTGAGATGTGAATCTTTTTAAATCCTTATTTATGTCAAATATTATATTACTGATTTTATTTTTTATAGCTTCTTCACTTTCGGAGATGCTTATATATTCTCTCAAGTCCTCAGTGACTTTCCTGACAGACTGCAAAACAAAATCTCTGTTATACAGCTCTGACAATTTTTTTATTTCATCATATTCCATAAGTATATCTACTTTAGGTATATTCCTAAAATATTTGCTCTTATCCATCTATATTCTCCCTCATAATTTTTCTCAGATATCAGTTAATTTTTATTTATCTCCCATAGCCAGCTCAATATATTTGTCCTTCTTATCTGTAACCTCTCCTATTACGGCAAAGGGCGTTTCCAGCCTATGTCTTAAATCCTCCATTATTGCTTCAGAATAGCTTTTATCTGCAGAAATCAAAAGCCCTCCCGATGTCTGGGGGTCAAAAATTAAATCAATATAAACCTCTTCTATTTTATCCTTATCCAATGATACTTTTCCTTCAAAATATTTTCTGTTTTTATATGAGCCGCCTGGTACGAGACCCATTGAAGCATATTCAATTGCATCTGCAATTATCGGAATCTTGTTAATATTAATTTTAAAGGTTACCTCACTGCTTTCGGCCATTTCTATTGAATGCCCGATGAGTCCGAAGCCGGTAATATCCGTGCAGCTGCTTATAGGATATTTTTGAAAAATCTCTTTTGCATTTTTGTTCAGGCTTATCATTACCTTTACAGCCTCATCCTCCGCATTTTTTGAAGCCATACCTGCCTTTATTGCAGTATTTATTATACCTGTACCTATAGGCTTTGTTAAAATTAAAATATCGCCGGGCTTTGCACCGTAATTTTTCAGTACCTTATCAGGATGCACAAAACCGGTTACACACAGACCGTATTTTGGCTCATCATCCTCTATTGAATGTCCTCCTGCCAGTGTGGCTCCTGATTCCATTACCTTTGAGGCTCCTCCCTTAAGTATTTCTGCCATTATATCCGGGGAAAGGCAATTTGGGAAGCCTATAATATTCAGCGCCAATACAGGTTCCCCTCCCATTGCATAAATATCGCTCAGTGAATTTGCTGCCGCTATTTGACCGAAAATATACGGGTCATCAACAACAGGTGTAAAAAAATCCACTGTCTGAATCATTGCAAGCTCCTCATTAATTTTATACACTGCTGCATCGTCAGAAGTTTCCAAGCCTACTATCAGCTTATCGTTTTTAAATTTAGGTAATTTGCTCAAAACTTGAGCAAGGGTCTCCGGACCTATTTTCGCAGCTCAGCCTGCTGTTTTTGTCATTTGAGTAAGCTTTACATTTTTTATGTTAATCATTCTGTATATACCTCGCTTTATTCATTTGTGAAATTAAAATTATTTTACCGTAATTAATGCCTTTATTTTTTCGAAGGTTTTATCGCCTATTCCCTTTACCTTCTTTATATCCTCAATAGAGGCAAATTTCATATTATCTCTGTATTCTATTATTCTTTTTGCATATACCTCTCCGATACCGTCCAATGACATTAATAGCTCCTTTGAAGCTGTATTAATATTTATTTTATTGCTGCTTTCGGATACCGAATTATTATATACCGAATCATCACTTATTTCAACATCTAAGGTATCTTCGCCTTCCTCAGGAATATATATTTTTTCTCCGTCCTGTAATAATCGTGCCTTATTTATATTTTTTGTATATGCCTTTTCCGATAATCCGCCTGAAGCTTCTATTGCATCATTAACTCTGGCTCCTGCCTTAAACACATAAACACCGGGCTTTTTTACAGCTCCTTCGATATCCACGATAACAGTTGAATTTTCATTATTTTCTTCACCTGCCGCATCGGCTGGCACTTCCTTAAAACTAATATCTCTTTCTTTTCCTGCTGTTTTAACACACAAAGAAGCTATAATTATCAGAGCTATGATTAAAACAACTACAAGTCCCTTATTGTAAATGCTTTTATTCATAAATCCTCCGGCATATATAATTGTATTTTTACCGACATATTTTTAATGCTTATTTATATTATACATTATTTTGTAAAAAAAACAAAATTTTTAATTACTTTTTTAAAATTTTCTGCTATACTATAAATTGTACTACGTCAAGGAGATGATATATGATAAAGAAAATTTTTGTATACTGTATTATATTTTCAATTATTATTCTAAATATTAATAGGGTTAGTGCTCAGCCTTCTATACTAAGCAAATCATCAATACTTATTGATGCCGATTCGGGTACTGTCTTAGCGGAAAAGGATGCCAACAAGAAAATGTATCCTGCCAGCCTTACAAAAATAATGACTGCAATTTTAGCAATAGAAATGGGAAATCTATCAGATGTTATTAAGGTAGATGATGACACTCCTTACGAAATAGACGGAAGTCATATAGCATTGGAGCCCGGTGAAATGTTGACATTAAAGGATTTATTATATGCTCTTATGCTTCCCTCCGCAAATGATGCAGCATCTGCAATAGCAAAGCATTACGGCGGAAGTATTGAAAAGTTTGTTAAATTGATGAATGATAAGGCCAAGGAGCTTGGAGCTGTGAATACTAATTTTGTCAATCCTCATGGACTGCATAATAATAATCATTATACTACGGCTTACGACCTTGCATTAATTACAAGATATGCTATGAAAAATGAAATTTTCAGAACCATAGTAGGAACACAGAAATATGAAATACAGCCTACTAACAAAAAAGCTGAAACCAGATATTTTACTAATCTGAATAAAATGCTTTATTGCGGAAGCTCGAGTCAAATAATTGTTGACGGCAACTGGGTGAGTCCTTTATATGAAGGAACTACGGGAGTTAAAACAGGTTATACTCCCGAAGCAGGCAATTCTTTAGTTTCAAGTGTTAAAAAGAACGGTACGGAGTTAATTGTTGTAGCTCTCAACGGAGTATCCCTTGAAATGTATCAGGATGCACATAACCTCTTTAACTATGGCTTTAAAGAATATCAAAGCACAACTTTAATTTACAAGAATACTTATGTTCAAAATCTTTCAATCAGTAACGGAGACAGTAAAGAAATATCGGTTATTACCGAAAGTAATTTCAGCACACTTGCAAAAAAAGAGGCTGTTGCTAAAATTAAATCTAAGATAATTATTGATGATATTAAATTACCATTAGAAAAAAATGCTGTAATAGGTAAAATGGAATTCTATTTAGACGATAAGTCTATCGGTTCTGTTAATTTGATAACTCCCACATCCGTAAAAAGTACACTGCCGGAAGCTTCAAAGGGAAAATCTAAAATATTGACAGTAATAAAATCTATTGCAATTCTCATGTTAATTTTATATGGAATAAAAATGTATAATAATGTTCGAATTAAAATCAACAGGAAAAAAAGGCGCAAAAAATTCCGTGCTGATATATAAATATAATTTATAATTAAAAACAGCCCACTTTATATTTGAATAATAAAGCGGGCTGTTTTTTCATTTGAATTATATCCTAAAATTTTTGTATTAAACAGATTCAGCTTTCACATAGATTAACAGGAGAGCTCTGTTTCTGCAGCTGTATCCGATTCTTCTATCTTAAATCTGCTTACCAGATCTCTGAGGATTTGAGATTGTCCTGCCAATTCTTCGCTGTTAGCAGCACTGGCTTCTGCAGTTGCAGCATTTTCCTGTACAACTGAGGATATTTGCTCAATACCGCGTTTTATTTGATTTACCGAAACTGTTTGCTGAGTAGATGCATCTACTATTTCAGTTATCAAATCATTTGTAAGCTTTGTTTTACTTATAATTCCTGACAGGGATTTACCTGTTTCATCTGCTATTGATGTACCTTTTCTGATGGCTAATATTGAATTTTCTATCAGCATCGTTGTTTGTTTAGCAGCCTCAGCCGACTTACCTGCCAAATTTCTTACCTCATCGGCAACTACCGCAAAGCCCTTTCCTGCAGCGCCTGCTCTTGCCGCTTCTACCGCTGCATTTAAAGCAAGTATATTTGTTTGGAATGCTATATCATCAATTACCTTAATTATTTTACCTATTTCTCTTGATGATTTGCTTATTTCATCCATTGCAGAAAGCATTTCACTCATTTTAATATTACCTTTGTTTACCTCTTCGGATGAATTCAATGACATTTTTCCTGCATTTTCAGCATTCTGAGCATTTGCTACAATAGTTGAATAAATTTCGTTTATTTCCGCCGACAGTTCCTCTATGGCACTTGCCTGCTCTGTGGTTCCCTGTGCAAGAATCTGAGATCCCGAGGATACCTGCTCTGCATTTGAATTGATTGATTCTGATGAAAATTTAATTTTTCCTATAGTATCCTTCAAAATATCAGAAACATTGATTAATGCATCCTTTAGCTTTGCAAATTCACCGCTGTAATCATTGCTAAGCTCCATTACAAGGTTACCCTTTGCAAAGTCATCTAAAACACTGACACTTTCATTTATGTAAACTATATAGGATTTTAATCTGTTTGTTAAGCTGTCGATAGATTTTGCCAATTCACCTATTTCATCATTAGCCTTAATATCTATTTGTACA
>DAIUCB010000209.1:0-5197 GCA_036846385.1 Bacillota bacterium
CTGGATGTATTGATGCGTAAACTCCCTGATGAAATTGTTAATGCTCATATCTCAAAGGATGAAAGTTTTTGCTTGATTTTTCGCGAATTGTTTCCTGCATTGAAGCCGGAAGTATTAAAAAACTATTCTGCTGCCTTGCGAGCACTGTTTTTTACCGCAGCATATCAGCGGGAGGTAGGCGAAAATTATGATGCTGCTCTTAAATTGCTAATCAGAGGGCTGGTAATGCAAATGTGGGAGGATGCGAAATGATTCGAATATCAAACATGAATTTCAGTTATACAAAGGAACCCTTTATTGAAAATATAAGCCTTTCTGTGAACAGTGGAGAAATTTTCGGTTTTCTCGGTCCATCCGGTGCAGGTAAAAGCACAATACAAAAGATTCTTATAGGAATGCTGCCCAACTATTATGGAAGCGTCATTGTAAATGGTATAGAAGTAAAATCTCATGATAATACATTCTATGAAAATATCGGTGTTGATTTTGAATACCCGAGTCTTTATGAAAAGCTGACAGCTCGGCAAAATTTAGATTTTTTTGCTTCATTATATTCCGGAGAAAAATATTGTACTGAGGAGCTTTTATCATCAGTCGGACTCCTTCGAGATGCGGATAAAAAAGTTTCAGATTTTTCTAAAGGAATGAAAAGTCGTTTGAATTTTATTAAATCAATTATACATATGCCGAAGGTACTATTCCTCGATGAGCCTACAAGCGGACTCGATCCGTCCAATGCACGGGTTATGAAGGATCTTATAATGCTGCAAAAAAATAAAGGAACAACCATTATTTTAACAACACATAATATGGAGGATGCCGCCGAGCTTTGCGACCGTGTAGCATTTATTGTTGATGGCAAAATTAAGGCTCTGAATACACCGCATAATTTAATTATGCAAAAGGGTGCAAAAATGTTAAGCTACTCATATCTTAAAAACGGTATTGAAAAATCATGTATTTGTTCTCTTGACAGCACCGCGGACGATGATACACTAAAAGCATTGATTCGTGATAATAAACTGATATCGATACATTCTTCTGAGCCAAATCTTGGAGATATATTTATGGAAATTACGGGAAGGAGATTGTCATGAGAATAAAAAATTTAATATGCAGTGAATTTAGATTTTTACTTAAATATGGAATTATTGCTTTATATGGAATTTTTACGGCAGTCTATCTTTGCCTTATTGCAGCGATACCCCATAGCGTAAAAGAAATTACAGCTGCAATTTTAGTTTTTACCGATCCTGCTGCAATGGGACTTTTCTTTATGGGCGCAATTGTTCTGTTAGAAAAAAGTCAGCGTGTTGAATCTTCACTTTGCGTTTCTCCTATAAAAATATCGGAATACATATTTGCAAAGATAATGCCGCTTATGGTTGTCGGTACGGTAGTCAGCCTGATTATATGTTTATTTGCGGGAATGAAAAACGTACCAATTATCTTAATAGGCGTTGCTCTTTCATCAGTCTTGTTTTCAATGTGCGGTCTTTTTGTCGGTTCTAAAATACAGACACTCAACAGCTTTTTGATTGCTACAGTACCTTTAGAAATGATTCTCTTTCTTCCGGCGATTTTATATTTGTTTGGATTTTTAAAATCAGAATTTTGGATTATTCATCCGGGAGTTGCTGCAATTAAACTGATTTATGGGCATGACAAGTATTGGTATATGGCTTTTTTATTGTTGATTATATGGCTGATTCCGGCTTATATTATGTGCAAAAAAGCTGTGGCAAAGTCTTTTTCAATGATGGGGGGTGCTAAGCTGTGAGAAAAGTAATTTATGCATTTAAGCCCTTTTTATCTGAAATTGCTCATGATTTTATGTTGGCAACATGTATAGCTTCACCAATCTTAATGGGTATTGTATTTCGTTTTTTATTACCTGTTATTGAAAAAATGCTCTGTAATCATTTTTACTTAGAGCATATTTTTTCACCATATTACATTATTTTTGATTTGTTGTTTGCTATTATGACACCCATTATGTTTTGCTTTTCGGGAGTTATGGTAATGCTTGAGGAATATGACAATGGACTGACAAAATATTTTACGGTAACACCACTCGGAAAGAGCGGATATTTATTTTCAAGACTCGGAATTCCAACAGTATTAGCCTTTATATACAATATAATTTTGCTTTTTTTATTTACCATCTCAGGGTTAGACTTTACGTCAATTGTAGTTTTTGCTTTTAGCGGAGGGTTGATGGCAGTTATAACCTCTCTGATTGTTGTTACCTTTGCTAAGAATAAAATGGAAGGAATGGCTTTGATAAAGCTTTGTGGATTATTGATTATAGGTATTCCGATTGCTTATTTTGTAGAAGGACCGATTCAATATATATTTGCAATTTTACCAAGCTTTTGGCTAGCAAAGCTGAGCATTCATATGAACTATTTTTTCTTTCTTCCCACAGCTTTTACATCATTATTACTTATTTATTGTTTGTATGGCAAATACAAGAAAAAGCTTATGTGAAACAGTCTGAAACAATTAACCGAAGCTACATGTGAGAGATGAAGATCTTTGACACTATTCTTGTTACTTCTAATGTTATTAATTAAATAAATGGGAGGCGAAGCCTATAAATCATAGTATAATCAAAAACACCGCCTCTATAGTTTTAAATATTATTTTCTTTTTTAATAATAAAATAATTTATGAGCACTCCAGCTATAATGATTATTCCTATGCTGGCTATTATTAATACAACTGTTGTTGTTACATTCATAAAACTCCCTATAATAATAGCCAATATAATGGATATAACAGTTACTATAGTCCATAAATTATTATATTCCTTTTTAACATTTTTTGTAATTTCCTTAAGAATTGGAGTTTCTTCAATATTTTCTATTTCATTATTTAGTAAATAGTCAATCGAAACTCCCAAAACTTTGCTAAGTTGAATTATATTTTCAGTATCAGGTAAAGCTTCATTTAGTTCCCATTTTGATACAGCCTGCCTAGATACAGTTATTTTTGAAGCAAGTTCTTCTTGTGACATTTTCTGATCTTTTCTAAGTTTTTGTAGTTTTTCTCCTAAGGTCATATGTTCATCCCCTTTTCCTCTTACTATATAAAAACAACTATACTACTTTTGCCGGTTGCATTCTACCATTTTAAGATGGAACATATGCAACTATGAGTTGCAATTGAAAATTTTATATCTAAATATATATAATTTTATCTTACAAATATTTGTTCTTAAATTTTAATAGAAAAATCATCATTGAAAATAGTTTATAGATGCAATGACTGCACTTACAGCAATTGTATTTACAAGATATATTATACTGCCTGCAGAAAATCGAAAAGAAGCTGATATACGTACACAAGGTTTATATAATTTTATTTATGTGCGAAGTTTAACAACAAAATATAATTATAAGCATATTCATCTATATAAATTGTATTTGGTTATTTCGTATTAAGTTATTATATAAAATAACTTAATAATCTGTCAAAAGAATTAATCTCGGCATATGGTTTTATTTCGGTATCATTCTTAATCTTATTAGGATTAAACCATATGCCCTTTATATTTGCATTTTGGCAACCACCAATATCCTTTTCTATATCATCCCCAACAAATAACGCGGTTTCAGGTTGCACATTAAGCTTATTTAATGCTAATTCAAATATGCGTTTGTCAGGTTTACTAAATCCCACTTCTTCAGAAATAATTATTATATCAAAACAACTGTTTAAATTAGTGTTAATTATTTTAGCTTTCTGTCTCTGAGTTGAACCGTTTGTTATAATTGCAACTTTAACATGCATCTTTAAAGTATTTATGATATCTATACTATTTTGGTCTATAGAAAAACATTTAGGAAAATTATCATTCCAAAACTTTTGAAAATAATTGCGTGGTAAGCTATATTTTGGTGGAAACACATCAAAAAATGATTTTAAAACTTTTATTTTATCATTATCGCCATAGCCTCTAATATCACACTCTCTAAATTTTTGCAACATTTTGTTTTTTACTGAATTATTAACGTCCTCGTAACACTTTTCTAAAATGATTAAAAACATTTTATCTACGGCCTTATCCCTATTAAGTAAGGTATCATCCAAATCAAATAGTATTGCTTTATAACCACTCATATTACTTCACAGCCTTTCTCGAATTATATAATGGGACAGTGGAAATGTACATAAAGTGTAAAATGTACCATTTGAAAATCACTCATTTTTACTCATATATAAAATATTACTTAAATCATTAGCTCTCGCCGCTGCCGGCCTTCCGATAATTATAATACGTTTATATTTCACGATAACCTCACAATAAGTTATTTCAATGTTTCAAGAATGATTTTGGGGAAGATTGTCCTCCTCACATTTTTCCTGAACCTGATATCATTTTCGTTTATTTCGCCAATCAGTGATTTATTCTGCATAACATTGTCCGATACACTGAATAACGCAGCAAGCTAAAAATAAAATAATCTCAAGCTTTACGATAATTAGACTGACTCTAAACTCTCAGCGAGCCACGGAAACCTCTGGCTGAATAATAGGATTCAGCTCCATTATGGTACAAAAATACAGTGTTATAACGGTAATCGCAAAAGAGTGCACCGCCAAGATTTCTTATATTATCGGGGGTTTTCACCCAACTTGATGTTTTCGTATCAAAATCTCCCAGTTTCTGCAGAGCCCTATATTGATCTTCTGTTAAAATTTCAATACCCATCGCAGTAGCCATATCAATAGCATTGTTTATAGGTTTGTTATTTTTCCTTGACTCCATTGCCGCACGATCGTAGCAGATACTTCTTCGACCTATAGGACTTTCTGCTGAACAATCATAAAAAACATATTCATCCGTACTTCTATCATATCCAACAACGTCAGGCTCGCCTCCGGTAACTTCCATTTCATTGACCGACCATAGCTTTTCGTCATCAGCCTTAAGCTTTGCTTCTACATTAGACCATTCAAGACCTTCATGGCGTTTCATATTTTTGTTAAAGCGAGCCTTCAATATTTTGAGTATTTCATCACATTGTTCCGTTGATAATTCTCTACGATTACTGTTATTGTCTTTATGTAACATTAACTTTCTCCCTCACTTCTCTATATGTATTTTTTCAAAAGTTATCAAAATACTTAATAATTCTATTAAATTTGCAGTTCTTTATTAACTTGCTTCTCCAGCCTTCCAAAAGAAATT
>DAIUCB010000210.1:0-5158 GCA_036846385.1 Bacillota bacterium
TTTTCATCTTCGTATATGGCTACCTTGGTTGAGGTAGAGCCCGGATTTATTGCAAGTATCTTATACATTTGTTTCCCCTTATATTATCAAATTTAAAGAATGGAGAGCTCGGCTCTCCATTAATCCAACAAATTAATTATTTGTATTTTTCATAAAATTCCTTCAATATATTAACTGATGAGCTTGCTCCGATTCTGTCTGCTCCGGCTGAAATCATGTTTTCAAAGTCCTCTAAACATCTTATACCACCTGATGCTTTTACTTTACACCTGTCGTTTACAGCTTCTTTCATCAGCATAATATCCTTAACCGTAGCACCGCCCGAGCTAAAACCTGTTGAGGTTTTAACAAAATCCGCTCCTGCATCTACAGCCAGCCGACATGCTTTTCGCTTTTCATCATCATTCAGCAGACATGTCTCTATAATTACTTTTAGCAATGCTTTGCTTTTCACTTCCTTGTATACTGACAATATTTCATTTGAAACGTCATTATATTCTTTGCTTTTTAATGCACCTAAATTAATGACCATGTCAATTTCTTCAGCACCGTTTTCTATTGCATATCTTGCTTCGCAAACCTTTGATGCCAGACCGGAAGCTCCGAGAGGAAAGCCGATAACAGTACATATTTTAATATCCGAACCTTTCAGCAACTTACGGCATAAGTTTACATAATATAAATTTATGCAAACTGAGTAAAAATTATATTCTTTTGCCTCTTCACAAAGCCTAACTATCATTTCTTTGGTTGCATCAGGTTTTAATAGAGTATGGTCAATATATCTTTCTATGTTTTTCAATTAAATGCTCCGGTTATTTTATAACTTCAACCAGTTGACCATTTGACAAGCCTGCGGCATTTCCTTCTTCAATGTCAATATGGAAATCCAATGCAAATGTTTCGTGTACTCTAATCAGTACATTTTCAAATATTAAGCCTCTTGGTCCTTCAACCTTAACCTTTACAATATCCTTATCCTTTAACCCATATTTTTCAGCATCTGTAGTATGCATATGAATATGTCTTGCTGCTGCTATTACGCCTTGCTTTAATTCTACCTCACCCTTTGGTCCCACAAGCTTTATACCCGGCGTTCCGACTAAGCTGCCTGAACCTTTTACAGGAACATTGTTTATTCCCAGTGTAAATCCGTCAGAAAGAGAAATTTCAACCTGCGATTCTTTTCTTGCCGGTCCGAGAATTCTAACTCCTCCTATAGTTCTTTTTGGTCCAACTAAATCTACTTTTTCATCGCATGCAAATTGTCCGGGTTGACTTAAATCCTTTATTGGTGTAAGTTCATGTCCCTCTCCAAACAATATATTTATATCCTCTTGAGACAGGTGAACGTGTTTATTAGATAATCCTACTGATACTTTAAAGCTCATAATATCCTCCGTTTATATTAAATTATTCTGTTTCCAGAAAAATTATAATACAATTAAGTAATAATATCAACATCAAAATTCATTTTACTGCAATAAATTGTATTTTAATATAATTTATTCGGTTTTAATAATTTTTCTGCCTGCTTTATTAATAAAGATATATGCTGCATTAACTACAGTAAGTATTATAAAATACAAGCATATATATATTGACAAGCTGTTATATGGCATAACCTTTGAGATTATATAAAAGAATATAGCTGCTATTATGTATATTATAATTTTTTTACTGTCAATTGGATTATTTTTTATTGCTTTTATTTTCGTATTTTTGACTTTTATGCTTTCTTCATAAATTTGATTATAAAAGTATTGATTTTCAGGCAGTAAGTTGTTTTTTTTCGCAAAATCAAAAAGCATATCAATATTTATTATTTTTATTGTTAAATCCTCATTAATATTTTCAATAAGCTTCATTGTCTCTTCATTTATTGTATTTGTTGTAACTATATACCCGCTCGCTGCATTATTGTTGCATATAAAGGATATAAAATTTCTGATATCAATTTTCTCCAAATCTGCCTTGTCAAACATCTTGAAAATTCTGATAAAACTTATAACTCCCGATTTAGTCGCTGAAAATGTGTATCTGCCTATTTTTTTATAATTTGAATATTCCTGCTTATTAAAATAAAACCCTATAAGTCTTTCAAAGCTTATTGTATCCATTGAAATCAGCTTTTTTTTGAAGAAATCTCTTTTAACTTTATTTAAGAGTCTTTCTCTGCCTTCTTTATCCTTTCTGTCAATGTTAAGCTTATTTACTAATGTTAAAATTAATAAGACCTGCAAAGACATAATAATAGAAATAAATAACTCTGAAGTAATCATATATATTAATATATATATGAAAATACTAAACAAAACTTTATATAGAATTAAATCTGCTCTGTAGCTAAAATACTTTCTGGTGCCGATAGCTTCTTCAACAAAAATCCTTTCGGTTTTCTCTGTATTTTCTTTAATCATTAAAATCACCTCATTTTATTAATTCCCATATTATAGTATTTTATACTTTTAAATTAAAGGATTGTATAAAGCTGCCTTTTATAAACCTATACCTTCCCGATTGATTCTGATAAGTAAAGAATGTATATACTTGGAAGAAGCTATCCGGGTATATAAAAAAGAGCCAAAACATTTTTATCGTTCTTGGCCCTTATGATTCATTTATATTTTTATATATTGTTTACAGCTGCTTCCAATTTATCCAAATGTTTAATCGGGTAATAGGAAAGCAATTCTTTAAACTGTTCAACTGTAAGTCCTTGTGTTGTTGTATATATTTTTATTTTTTCATCAAGACTTGCATTTATGAAATCTTCTCTTATATCTTCAAAACTTTTTTCCATAATGGCTCCTTTCAGCACAAAATATCTATATATTTAATATTAATATATTGATGGTGATATAATGCATGTAATTTCTATATCCTCATCTGTAGGATTATGCATTTTATGAGGTATATTAGCACATATGTAAATACTGTCACCCTCTTGCAGCAATTCATTATAATCATTTATTGTAACCAATAATATACCTTTATTTATTATGACACATTTATCAGAATCTATTACTACAAAATTTTGGCTATCCCAATTTCCGGGACTTATTACAGCATTATAAACATTAAATTTAATTTTGTTGTTATTTTCGTTGTTTATAGGTACTATAAATTGCAATTCCTTATTTTCCTCGGGAAAATAAAGTTTCTGCCGATCTTCCTTTCTCGTTACAATAACACTGTTCTCATCATCCTCTATAAAATAATATGGCGATGCATTTAATGCCTTACATATTTTTCTGAGAGCTGAAAGGGATGGTTCTATTAGATTTCTCTCAACTTGTGATATATAGCTTGATGTAAATCCCGATCTTAATGATAAATCGTCTATAGTCATACCCTGTTGTTTCCTTAATTTTCTAACCTTATTACCATTCATTGCAGCCTCGACAAAAAATTTATTATATTTTTTATTTGTAATATATTTGTAATATTACTCGAAAAAAATTATTTAGTCAATATTTAATTTTATATAAATTTATTTATTAATAATTAATACAAAATTTTTATAGACGGTAAATTAAGAATTTAACATAATTGTGAAAACAATTTATTTTCTTGTTGTTTTTACAATTAAAAAGAGATTGGGTATCAGCACAATCTCTTAAGCTTAATCAGTAATGATAAATTAATTGCTTAATTCAATTATTGTCGGTCAGTTGTTCCAGTTTCACTGCTTTTGAAGCATATTTCCAAATTATTTGAGCAAGGTAAAAGTCAATCATGCTGTGAACAACTGTTCCTACTCCAACAAGTAAAATAACTGATGTAATAAATCCCTTATCATAATATAACGCACTCATTTTGTTGTTGAAGTAAAAAGGCATTACTGCCAGAATCTCACTGATTCCATGGACAATTCCCAAAAGAAATGAAAATGGTAATGCAGATTTAACTGAACTTAAAATATTAGGATGTTTTTTTATTACCGTCGAACCTATAAGTGCAAAAATTATATGAGTAGCAGCACGCATAACCACAACAATCGGAAATCCCGCTATAAGAAATCCTAAAGCAGTACCTGCAGCAACAATGCCTGCGGTAAAGGGTGAGATAAACATTGCTATAAATATTGCAACATGGCTGGCTAATGTAAAGGATGCAGGCTCCAATGTTATTTTAATAGGCGAAATAATAGGTATAAGTATTCCTATTGAACAAAGAAGTGCAGATATTGACATTGTGTAAAGCTTTTTATTTCTGTTCATTTTAAGTCCTTTCTAATATGATTATTTACATATATTATAAGTATTGTAACGTCATGTGTCATGACATGTTTTTAATCATTATAATTGAGGACTTTATATTTGTCAATTATTATTTTTACTCCAACAAAATATTCTCTTTTCTCAATGCATCGAGAATTCTGCGGTATACATCTTCATCCTTACACTGAATAGTATGGAGATGTATTCCTCCCGTTAATCTTGATAAAGGCATCACTCTGTTTTCTTTAATTCGTTTTAAAAATAAATCAACATCATAGCGTGAATATATCTGAAGCTCTCCGACTATTTGTCCGTATACTGCATGTTCAACAGTAACATCTAAAACAGCTCCCCCGTTATCAACTATTGCATATAGCTCTGTAGCCATTTTTTCGTTTGAATGATTGCATGCAATAGTATAGGTTTGCTGATTATGCTTGTTTTCCGTAATTATGACATATCCTCTGGGAGTTGCGGAAATATTTAATCCAGCAGCTCTCATAAGTGCTATGTCTCCGACTATCAGCTGCCTGCTTACATTAAATTTTTTAGCCAATGAGGTTGCGCTTATCGGCTCTGTGTAACCTTTTAACAGCTTTTCAATTTGCTCTCTACGCTCTGCAGAATTCATATTTCCTCCTATTTCATAATAAAAAGATTTTTCACTTATCAGAAATCTATCTTTCCCTTTCAGCATGCTATATTCAGCATCAGGGATTTCTGTCATGTGAATACTTATTTTCATACAAAGGAATAATTTCCCGATATATAAAAAAGATTAACTGCTATATAATCATCAGTCAATCTAAATATTCTGGTCGGAGTGAAAGGATTTGAACCTTCGGCCTCTTAGTCCCGAACCAAGCGCGATACCAAGCTTCGCTACACCCCGGCTACCAAACAATTATAATACGATAATTTCGTTTTGTCAATCA
>DAIUCB010000211.1:0-5132 GCA_036846385.1 Bacillota bacterium
GCTCTTTCTGAAGTAGGGCCCATACCTGCAATTATCGCATCAATTTTACCGGATGTAACTGCCGGTGTAAGTCCATCCCACTCGGTTTTTACTATAACCAGCTTACGGCCCAGTCCGTCTGCTATCATTTTAGCTATTTGGACGTCATAACCGCCCGCAAAGCCGCCGCTTGGTATTACAACGCTGTCTTCTGTTTGCTCTGATTGTGTCCAGTTAAATGGTGCATAATTACACTCCAGACCAACTCTGAATTCCTTAGCAGCAGCTGCCCCGTCAGTCGGTTTTTGTGATCCTTGGTTTGTACATCCTGTAAAGGAAAAAGCTAATATTAAAGCTAATACAATTGTTGATAATTTTTTCATTTTGATTCTCCTTAGTATATTATTATGTTATAGGTATTTTTTTCTTCCCCCATTGTATTCCTTGTCCCCTTCGGCGGGAATACTTCCAACAATAAAAAAGCAGCATAGAGCACAAAACTCTAGCTGCTGCAATACAAAAAAGCATTCCCTCAACTCAAGATAGCGCTCCACAATCGTTACGATTGTGACAGTCAATGAGATTTTATCTCATTGCCCAGCATGATACTGCTCAAACAATATCAAACTTCGGCGGTCTGCCCTTTCACTCAGCATCAAAGCCATTTGAGTGGCTAAGCTGCGCTACTGATGTATCCCGCTCCTCTACCTGTATTGGCTTAGGTACCAATACAAATGTATTCAATTACTTTTTAGAAGTATATATCATATTACCTAGGCTGTCAATAGAAAAACAATAAATAATTATAGTTATTATTTCATATATAACTAAATTAATCAAATAATTGTTTTTGAAACCCGGTATTTTAAACGGTTTAGCATCTTTTCGCCATTGTCATGTGCATAATTATTTTTTTAAAAAAATGCGTTCATGTTGTGCGATAATGGATGCTCATTATCCGATATACAATTTGAATTCATAAAGGCAGATACTATGCCAATAAAATATTCTGATTCTCTTCTGATATGATTTACAACAATTACAGCTATCGGATTATTTGTCACAGCTTTACTTTCACTTAACATTTTAGTCAAAAAGTCAATAAATACCTGACTTTGCCTGATTGCAACATCTATTAGCTGCATTACATATTGATTCATACCGGGTGATATTTCTCCCTTACAATTTATTATAGTTTCAATGTACTGAATAATTCTTGCCTCTGTTGAGTTGAATATTTCCTTATATTCAACCAGCTTATTCACATATTCCTCTTCCAAATCGGGAGCTATTTCCTGTATTACATCTGTATGCTCCGATTCCTGATGCTTCCAAAATTCAGCTTCTTCTAAAGCTCTTATTGCATTGCTGCTTCCATAATTAAATCTCATAACATCCTCCAATTTTGTGAATTTTATTCACTACATTATACGCCGGAAAATATGTTATGTTTCTGATTTTTCATCATTTATTTAAATATATCATTTTAACATCCTGTTCTAAGTCTATACATTTAATTTAAAAATCAGCGCTTTTCGGAGTTCTCGGAAACGGCAGTACATCTCTTATATTTCCCATTCCTGTTAAATACATAATCATTCTTTCAAATCCAAGTCCATACCCGGCATGCTTAACACCGCCGTATTTTCTTAAATCCAGATACCACCACAAATCTTCCTTTCCAACACCCATTTCATCCATTCTTTTTTCGAGATAATCAAGTCTTTCCTCTCTTTGACTTCCGCCTATCAGCTCTCCGATTCCCGGCACCAATAAATCCATTGCCGCAACTGTCTTATTATCTTCATTCATACGCATATAAAATGCTTTTATATCCTTTGGATAGTTTGTTACAAAAACAGGTTTACCAAATATTTTTTCTGATAAATATCTTTCATGCTCTGTTTGAATATCAGTACCCCATTCAACAGGATAATCAAAATTTTCATTGTTTTTCTTAAGTATTTCTATGGCATCTGTATATGTTATTCTTCCAAAATCAGAATTTACAACATTTTCAAGCCTTGAAAACAGCTCTTTATCTACAAAGCTGTTGAAAAACTCCATTTCCTCTTTTCCGTTTTCCATAACATATTGTATGATATATTTAACCATATCCTCAGCAAGCTGCATGTTGTCATTTAAATCCGCAAAGGCAATTTCAGGCTCTATCATCCAAAATTCCGATGCATGTCTTGTGGTATTTGAATTTTCTGCCCTGAATGTCGGTCCGAAGGTATATGTGTTTTTAAATGCAAGGGCAAATATTTCTGCTTCCAATTGTCCGCTTACAGTCAGGTTTGCTGCTTTACCGAAAAAATCCTTTGAATAATCAACCTTACCGTCGATTTTTTCTAAATTGTCCATATCAAGTGATGTAACTCTGAACATTTCACCTGCACCCTCAGCGTCGCTGGCTGTTATAATCGGTGGATGTGCGTAAACAAAGTTTCTTTCGTTAAAAAATTTGTGTATTGCAAATGCTGCCAATGACCTAACTCTGAATACTGCCGAGAATGTGTTGGTTCTTGGTCTTAAATGTGCTATAGTCCTCAGATATTCAAAGGAATGTCTTTTTTTCTGCAACGGGTAGCTTTGGTCTGAGCCTGCTTCTAATGCTATTTCACTTGCCTTTATTTCAAAAATCTGTTTTGCATCCGGTGTATGCTCCAATTTTCCCTTTACTGAAATAGCACTGCCGGTTGAAAACTTTCTTACCTCCTCGAAATTTTCTAAAGTATTTTCAAAAACAATCTGAACATTTTTCATAAAGGTTCCGTCGTTTAATTCTATAAATCCAAAATTTTTAGAATCTCTTATTGTTCTTATCCATCCTTCAACTGCTACTTCTTTTCCGAAGTATTCCTGCGGAGATTTAAATAAATCTCTAAAATCAATTGCTTTCATATTTCCTCCTAGTTTATATTATATTATTTTTATTATAATCAAAAACAAAAAACCCTTTCAATCCCAAAAGGGACGAAAGAGTATATTCCGCGGTACCACCCAAATTAACAGCAAATAACTGTTCACTTAACCTTTAACGTTTAAGAAACGTCCAAGCCTACTTTTTATTCCTGATAAATTTCGGTTGGCTGTTCAGGGGCGTTCTTCATATATAATTTTGTAGCAGTCTCCCACCGTCACTGCATCGCTTTAACAAAAATAATATATTACTCTTCCCGTCATTACAATTTTACTATATTAATTTAATTGATTATAAAACATTTTTTTATTAATTGCAACATAAATCTTAAAATTTATATTGCAATTAATCCTTTGACAAAATAACCAGAGCACTCCCTTTTGCAAGTGAAATGATTCCCTTTTCCTCTGTGATTTGATTGCTTATACACAGAGTTGAACCTCTTTTGACATTTACATTGTTTAAAGGGTATTTAAATCCGTCCAGAGTTATACCTTCTATTGTATCCGAAGTTGGTATTATTGATACAAAATATTTTTTTTTATACTCTATTTCCATTTTTCCGGTAACCATCTGCACTATGTTATTATTATCAACTATTTTAATTTTGATACCTTTTTTATAATATAGCTCAACAAGCAGAATATTAGCCATAGTATGGTCTATTCTTGAACCTGACGCACCGATTAAAATTATTTCCTTATATCCCTTTTCAACGGCATATTGAATTGCAAGATCCATGTCAGTGTAATTTTTTTCCGAAGGATATTCTATTATTTCTATATTCATTTCTATATATCTTTTTAAAACAGATGTATTTACGGAATCTAAATCTCCGATAATTACATCAGGCAATAAGCCAAGATACTCTGCTTTTTCAAGACCACCGTCAGCACAAATAACATATTCGATATTTATTTTTTCAGAGTAAAATATTTCTTTGTCTATACTGCTGCCGCTTCCTATTATAATTGCAGACATTTACTTCCCCGCCATTATTTGTTTGAATTTTTTTGTTTCCGCTGTTATATCCTTTGCATTATATATTGCCGAGCCTGCAACAATTACATTTGCTCCCCAGTCTAATACCTCTTTTAAATTATCCAGTGTTACTCCCCCGTCAATCTCAATATCAATATTAAGCTTCTTTTCTTTAATCAGCTCTTTTACCTCGTTTAATTTAGATTTAACATTTTTAATGAGGCTTTGTCCTCCAAACCCCGGATTTACACTCATTAACAAAACCATATCAACCTCTGATATAATGTCCTTAATCATACATACCGGCGTTGCGGGATTTAAGGAAACTCCTGCCCTTAGCCCCAAAGACTTGATTCTTTGTATTGTGCGGTGCAAATGTACGCATGATTCTTGATGAACCGTGATAATATCCGCTCCGGCATTATAAAAATCCTCAATAAAATCATCCGGATTATCAATCATCAGATGAACATCAAAGGTCATTTCAGTAACGCTTCTTATTCGTTTTATTATTGCCGGTCCTAATGTTATATTCGGTACAAAGTGACCGTCCATAACATCAATATGAAGGTAATCTGCTCCTCCCATTTCGACAAGCCTTATTTCCTCACCAAGTCTGGAAAAGTCAGCGGATAATATTGACGGTGAAAGCTTATTCATATTTTCCTCCTAAATGTCAATTTAATATACTTTTTTTGTATTCATTATTTCTGTGAGTAGCTTAGTATAATTATCGTATCTGGTTTGACTTATTAAACCCTCCGCCACTGCTTCCTTAATAACGCAGCCCGGTTCCCTATAGTGCAGACAATCATCAAATCTGCAGCCGCTGCTGTATTTATTGATTTCAGGATAATATTCACTTAGACTGTACATATCTGTTGATTCTAAGCTAAACGAACTGAATCCCGGAGTATCTACCACAAAGCCTCCAAAGCTGAGCTTATAAATCTCCGCATGTCTGGTGGTATGCTTTCCTCTTTTCAGTTTTTCGCTGATTTCTCCTGTTTTAAGCTCAAAATCCGGTTGTACCGCATTCATTACAGAGGATTTTCCGACGCCTGACGGGCCTGAAAAAACACTGAGCTTATCCTTCAATATTTCCTTTAAGGCTTCAATTGAAGACGGGTCATTTTTACTTGTAAAAATTATTTTATATCCGGTATTTATAAATATATCAATAAGCTGCTTCTTTTTTTCATGGCTGCATAAATCTGCTTTATTAAAGCATATTATAGGCTTTAAT
>DAIUCB010000212.1:0-5130 GCA_036846385.1 Bacillota bacterium
ATACATCTGACACTGCCACGGTTGCCATAAATAATTTCCACGCTCATAATTGGTATCCGTTGGCTGCTCATTACATTACAGGTCTCGACAAGTCGACAGGTTTAAACAGGCTTCCCTTTGCTGAATACAAATCAGGTCAGAATGCCTTAGGCTATACAAATACCAAAACTCTGACGCTTTCAGGCGTACTTTTGGGAGGAATTACAAGTAACTCAACAGCAACAGGGGCATTTGGTTATGCCGATGTTACACAAGGAGGAGACAATATTGACCTTGATTGGGCAGTAGACAGAACAACAGGTGAGCCTGTAAATCTAGACTGGATTCGCTATGTGAGGGTTTACAATGGTGTAGCAAAGGATTTACCTCCGTTCGGTGAAATTTCAACAGAGGTTACAGGTATTTATAACATAACAGATACATCAGGCAGCGGTGCAGTAACTGCAAAACCAACAGTAACGGTAGGCGGCGTAACCGCGAATCTCAGCAATGACAGCAAGCAGGTAACTCATGTTGCAACAGGCACTCAAGGGACAAAAAATGTTATTGTAACTTCAAGCGCAGCAAACATATGGATAAATAATCAAAAAGTCACTTCCGGTCAACCAGTTTCTGTAAATGTTGGTTTCAGCGGAAAAACTCTTGTCAGAGTAATTGTTCAGGATGGTACCTCACAGCCATATATTGCACTGCTTGAAATAGCACGTACTTAGTTATAAAGAACTGGGCTTCCTGATTGTATAGGCAGGAAGCTTAGCTTGTCTAATATAAGGAGGAAGAATGAAAGCCGGAAGATACTATAATAGATTTTTATCTATTCTTTTAATTTTTTTAATGATTTTTCAAATCATTCCAAAAGAGGTTTTTGCAAAGGATGAAAAATTTTCAATTTCTTACGATTCTGCTGGCAGCAGTAATGTAAATGTTAAGCGTGCCGGCGAAATTAAGGCACCGTGGAATGAAGCATTACCAAACTACTATGCGGAAATTGACAATAGTGCGAATGAAATTTATATTAATTTCGACAGTGAAAAAACTAGTATTTATGATATTACAGGTCCAAATGGTATAGATAATATACCAAAAAATACATGGATAAAGGTTAATTTAAATGATTTTCCGTTTTATAAAGATGGTTATCCTGACATTAACGATGAAGATTCTGATAAATATAGAAGTATAACTGTATATGATTATGATACAAATATAAATTCTATTATTCTCATACATTTAATTACATCATCAGGAGGGGAAACGGATAAGAAAAATCTTGAATATGAAATATCCAGAGTGACAGGTGACAATGAGAAAAATTGGCACAAAATAAATGATAAATACAACGGTAAGGATTATAAGCAAGAAGGAAGCTTCTGGGCATACATGCAGCAGATTTTATTCGAAGCTCAAAATATTAATAACAGCCACACTGCTACTCAGCTTCAAATAGATTCAGTCACTCTTAATCTACAGCAAGCTATTTCAAAGCTGATACCTTCATCAAATATAAATGCAACAGAGCTGTATGAGGAAATAAATACTCCTCCGAAAAAGCCATTGGTTTATCCTGATTATACAAAGGAAGCATGGAATTTATATAATGACGAGCTTGACAAAGCCAAGAATCTGATGAATTCGCTCTATGATGGTAACGGAAAGCCTACGGAAAAAAATAAAAGCTCAGATACTGAATTAGTATCTGAAATTAAAGGTGAAACAGATACTTTAAAAAATGTAAAACTGTCCATGGATCCGCTTCTTGGTTTTGATGATAAAATCGATGCCCGTTTAAAATATCAGACCCTTGGATATTTACTTAAAGCATATAATTCAGCAGGCTATAATCAAAATCTTTATACTGCGGAAAGCTGGGACACATTTTTAGATGCGAGGAGGAGTGTGGAAGAGTATATTAGCAGCAACTCTTCTCCGGGAAAAGAGGTTGGGAAAAAGGAATATGACGAGCTAAAAAATCTATACCGAATTCTCTGGAGAGGAATACACGGGCTCAGGGATGTAAAGGACAGCATAACCGTTACCATAAAGGTTGTGGATACCCTGGGAGTGCGTTCCGGACATGATTTGAATGAATGCTCCGGAATCCACCGCAACATTGTGCTTAATGGTGACAAAAAAACCTTGGATTCTGCTATTGATAGCCTGAATAATGAGGTATTGTCATCTTACAATAATATATATAAGCACAGTAATTATCTGTATGCTACAGCCATTAACGGTATTTTAACTACCGGAGGGTTTTACGGAGGATACGATGTCGGAAGAGGAATCGCTCCGCTGAAATTTAGGTCTCCTGAAATAAGAGATCCAAATATGGAGAAATCATACTATGATATACAGCTTCATGAAAAAGATGTAGTGACCCTTGCATTTCTGGATCAGCCGACCGTTCCCAGTTCTTCCGGAACAGGAAATGATGCTGTGGATGAAAGTGAGTTGCACAGTCATTACAAGCAAACCCGCATATTGAAGGACGGAAAAGAAATAGCTGACATAATAGAGGTTGATGAAGGTCAGGATCTGGAGCTTTCAGCAGTATATACGCTTCCCCATATCAGCACACATTCCCTCAGAGAATATTCACTGGAGGGAGCTACTGTATTTGTAAGTAATGCATCATCAACCGCAGAAGCTGTATCTCCGTCGGGTATCAAAACCGATACGGTTACAGATAAGGACGGAGCATTTAAGTATGCATTTTACACTCCCGGATATTACGCTCTCAGTGTTCATGATTTAAGAAACAATAATTACAAGAGCAGCTCGGCTCCCGGTATGACAATCGGGGACACAGTACTTGTTCATGTAAACAGCATTACACCTGAACAGGTCGAAGCTGTAAAAAATAAGTATAAGGAGGAGCTGAATTCAGTATACAGCTTATATCCCGAAAGCTTTTTTATAGCTGATGACTGGATAAAGATTAAAGATTTTCAGGAAAAGGGAATAAATGAGATAGACGGTGCTTCTACATCAGAGGCTGCCAGAAAAGCGTATGATAAAGCGATAAAAGGAATTAAAGCTATACATGATAAAACAACAGGAGACAATACGGAAAAGCTTTCGGAATTGCGTGCTGTTTTGTCACGTCTTCCGAATGATGCTTCATTGCTCGGACAAAAAAATGGTTTTCTGGCGGAGGCTATGATAATCCGTTACAACGCCATGAGCGAATATCAGAAAAATCAATTGACAGGTATGGAATCGGCAAAATATGCTGCATTAAAGGGTGCTTATGATAACGGACTTCCTGAGCTGGAGCCATATAAATTAAAGCTTATGGTTAAAGCGGACAGTCCTGAGGCAAAAGCTACCATTGAGAATATGTTAGGCTATATATTTGAGCATGGTGAAAATACAGATTTATTTTATAATTTTAAAATTGCTGAAAGGAATATTGACGGAACTTTAAAGAACGGTAAAATTTCTCCGAGAGCATATGCGGAAATACCGCAGGCAGATGTAAGCACCAAATCATCAATAGCAGGCTATGTAACTTCTCCTACAGCGATAGGCTCTGTTTCTGTGTCAGCTTATCCTGACAATTATATTTGCTTTGCACCTGCCTTGGATATCTTTGTTCATGATTTTGATACTGATATAAGCGGTGATAATTGGGAAATATTAAATGATGATGTTATTGAACAAAATACTTTAATAAAGGGAAGAACAGTACGTATAGGCAAAATCCCTTATGAAATCAAAAAAATTCAAGTTTCCGGCGTTGAAAATATCAATACTGAAAAAGACAGCATTAAAGCTCCGAACGGTAAGGATATAGTATTCTTAAATGCATATAAAAGCTTCATTATGCCATATGAGGATGTTACCGTAACAGTTACATGGGGTATAGCGGATGGTAACATTGATCCTGATGACAATTTGGCATTGGCAAAAATTAATGCTATTGAAGAAATAAAAAATGCATTTTACAAATACAAAAGCTATGAATATACAGAGGACGGATGGACTGAGATTGTTAGTTCTAAAAACACAGGGCTCGATGAAGTTGCTAAAGCTACAAGTGCAGAAGAAATAACAGCTGCACGTGATAAATCGATAAGTGCAATGGCTTCGGTAACCAAAAAAGTTATCAGCGGTAATATTCCTGATTTCGGAAGGATACTTGGAAAAGTAGACTTATATTTGGAAAACACAACCTTCCGGGGGGGAGCGTTCACGGGTACGATTTTGGATGAACCGGGTTTTGATTATGCCGAAAAAGATACAATGATGACCATAATACTGAGAGCACTTGCGGAAAATGGCTTTGGCTGGACGGGTCAGGGAGGAAAAACCTCAGGCGGTGTGAATGATTATTCTATAGAATATATTTCAACTATAAACAAGGATGAAAAATCCATGGGTGAATTTAGCGGAGAACCCGGTTCGGGCTGGATGGGTACATTGAATGATTTCTTCGTAAATGAAGGCTTTCAGCATTTCTCTGTCAGAAATGGTAAAATCTCTGACGGTGATGAAATAAGAGTTATGTTCACACAGAATCTGGGGGTAGATTTAGGAGGTACATGGGGCAATTCAGATACCTCTCTTACTGCTTTGAAGCTAAGCTCAGGCAAGCTGTATCCTTCATTTAATTCAAATATCAACACATATACATTAGTTTTATCATCAGGTACCGGTAGGCTTAAGGTAACTCCGACTGCCTCAAACAAAAATTATATGGTAAAGACCTTCTTGAATGACAAGGTTACAGATAACAAAGAAGGAGCTTCCTTCTATAAACGTACGCAAAATATTCCGGTAAGACCGGGAGATTATATTAATGTAGGTGTGGGAGAATATGCATGGCCATCAATGAATAAGCAGGAAACAGAGGCTAGAAGCTATTCCGGTACATGGTACAGACTTAACATAATTACGCCGGAAAACGGAGCTTCACACGTTATTTCTTTGATTGACACACTTCCGTCAAAGGAAAAAATAACACTGTTATACGAGGATACAGTTAAAAATATAAAGGACATATATGAAATTTTAACATCCTCGGAAAAGTCTAAAATTACAAATATGCAAAAGCTTAGGGATGCTGAAAGCAGAATTGCTTTCTTCAAAGAAATCGAAGCTGTTAAGGTACTCCTTAAAAAAATTCCG
>DAIUCB010000213.1:0-5108 GCA_036846385.1 Bacillota bacterium
ATAAAGGCGATTCAGTCCAATACATTGCATCAATTATATCAGCATTGCTAATTAGACATATCTTTATACCTTTATCGTGCAATTTTTGAATCGTTTCAACTATTTCAAAATCTACATTAATAAGTGCATTTTTCATTCTTTCTTTTCTAAAGGCTAACAATTTCTTTTTCTGTACTTCACTTACCGACAATGGCATGCTATCAACTATTTCATTGATAATTTCCTCTGGACTATTCACATTGCCCATTGCTCTTCTTTTATATATCATTTCATTTTCTGCATATAATTCCCATTCCTTTAAAGATAATCCTAGTATATCATTTTCATTCTGTGGCAAATGATATTTAGGCGTAATTAAAGTAAAAAATAAATCAAAGAAAATCGCTTCAATATTCTGCATACTAGTATTTCTCCCATCACTTAATATATAGAATAAATATATCTTTAAAAGTTTAACTTTAAGTTAAACTAACAGCTTTATATTGCTTAATTGATTATATATATTTTACCATATTTATTACTTTTTACAAGTTTAAGATTTTTAATATTACCGGCATATATATTTCAGTCAGTATTAATTAAATATCGAAAACGTTACTGATTGAAAATAAAATGGAAAAGCTTATTATTACAGAACTCATTGCGTGAAATTCTACTGCAAAAATAATATTAATATTATTCTATTTTCTATAGCAAAAATGATAAAAATACATTATAATATAAATGGAAATTAAATACAGGAAAAAAATTAGAACGGTCCTAACAAGGTACTTATTAATATAATATTTATATGAACATGGAATATCTTTTCAAGGTATATTAGGAATTATCAAATTCGCTACAAGGTCAAAAAATCGGTAAAATAGATATAAAAAATAATGTTTAGGAGAAAACATGGACAAAACTTTAATAAAAAACATGATAAAGCTAGCTTTCCCTGTAATGATAGCATCAATGCTGCAGGTGTTTTTGGGAAGTGTTGATTTATTCTTTATTTCAAAATATGGCAGAGATGCTTCTTCTGCTGCTGCAATGGGAGGAGGAATGTCAGGCGCTATATTTATATTTTCAATGTTGATTTCCTCCGGACTTACTCCAATAGTTGCACAAAATTTCGGAGCAAAAAAGACAGATACATTAAAGAGATACGCTAAAAAAGGCATGATTTTATCTGTTGTAGTTGGAACCATTGTAATGCTTTTAGCATTGAAATTTAATTCTCAGATATTGAAATTAATGTATAATCCAACAAAGGATGTACTTGAATTAACCATAAGATACTTAAATATAATATATTTATCTACAGTTTTTGTATTCTTAAATGGAACTATGCGTTCTATTTTTCATGCACTTTCAGATACTGTTACCCCTCTTATTGTAATGGTAGTCTCAAATGTTTTAAATGGTGTTTTAGATTATATTTTTGTCATTATATTAGGAAAGGGAATAGAAGGTGCTGCTGTTGCAACTGTAATATCTATAATACTTTCAACCCTTGTTTTATATGCGTTTTACAAAAGACACATTAAAAATCTTCCTAATTCAAGTGAAAGTGAGATAGTATCCGGCAAGACAATATTAAAGATAGGATTTTGGGCAATGCTTCAACAGCTTGCAAGACCTATAACCGGAATGATAATGTACAGATTGGTTTTTCAAATAGGACAAAGTATTGCAACCGCAGCTTTTGGTATTGGAGGACAGGTTCTAAACTATACTTTTATATTCTTATCAGGTCTTTCTGTTGCAATATCTGTGATGACAGGGCAAGCTTATGGAGAAGGCAGAATCGAAGAAATAAAAAAGATAATTAAAAATGGAATGATACTATGCTTTGTAAATGTAATAGTCTTTATGATACCTTATTTTTTGTTTGCCGATTCTCTTATGAGATTTTTTATAGATGATCCGCTGGTAATAAAAGAAGGGGTAAACTATCTATTTATTGTTTATCTTGGGATACTTATTATCCCTATAACAACAGTGCTGGGCGGTGTTTATTTAGGTATCGGAAAAACAGCGTATCCGTTTTGGGCATCGTTTAGCGCTAATGTTGCACTTAAGGTACCTCTTGCATATATGCTTAGCCAATATTTAAATTTAGGAACAAATGGAATTTGGTTATCAATAACAGCATCCATATGGATAGAATCTCTGATAATGCTTGTTAATTATTTTAAAAGAAAAGAGGAAATTTTTAATGTTAAAGCGAATTTCTAAGGAAGATGCGTTGATTTTATTAAAAAAAGAGCCGATAGGATGCTCAAATATAATCGGGTTTTTAAAAAATAATGAGAAGGTTACGATTTGGACAGATAATAAAGATAATCCCGGAGGTATTTTCATAATAGACGGCTATTTTAGGTATTTATATGCCAAGAATTTGTCATTTGCTTATGAAATAAAAAAGAGAGGCAGCAAATTGAAACAATATGTCGGCTTTTCCTCGGTATTAGAAGATACTGCAAATATAATTTTAGAAGGTGAGGAATGCGATTGGAGGAATACTTGCTATTTATACTATTATGATGGCAACAGCTGTCAAGTTAAAGAAGATATAAATGTAAGAAAACTTGAAGCAGAGGATGCAGAAACAGTAAATCATTATTACACATATAAATCTAAATGGAGTCTACAAGATATAAAAAATTGCATAAAAGAAAGACCTGCTTATGGCTACATAGTAAATGGAGAGCTAGTGTCTTGGCTTTTAGTTCATGATGATGATTCTATGGGCATAATGTATACCAAAGAGGAATTCAGAAAAAGGGGAATAGCAAAAATATTGACTGATTATGTTACAGCAGCACAATTGGATAGAGGAATGCTTCCGTATTTGCATATATTAAAGGATAATGAGGCATCCATCAAGCTTGCAGAAAGCTCTGGCTTTAAAAGATATGGACTTGTAGAATGGTTTGGAATAAAAGGACATTAATTAGAACTGGACGGTTTTGATTTGTATAAGTAATGTTTTGTTTTCAATGATGAATATAGAAGTTGCTTTTTGACAGATTTATAGAGTTATTTATTTTATCATCTACTTAATGAAGAAATAATAAAAAATTGAAAATATTATAAAAAATATTAAGGAGGTTTTTAAAATGGCAGAAAATATTGTAAAGACAACAGATATGGTTTGGGTACTTAATCCTAAAGAAGCAATGTTAGGACCGGTAGCTGACAAGGGTACCATAATCGCTAATACTTCTCCAGGCTGCTGGGGAGCGATGATTACACCGGATTTTCCAAGTGGACATGAGGTTACTAGACCGATAGCCGTAGTCGGGGCAGAAATCGGAGATTCCGTAGCATTACGCATTAAAAAAGTGAAAGTCCTTTCTACCGCGACAGTATCCGGAACAGACCAAGGCGTAGAGGGTCAATTTGTTGGAGATCCATTTGTTGCTGCACGTTGTCAAGTTTGTGATTCAATAAATCCACAAACTTACCTTGAAGGAACAGGGGAAAACTGTGTTCGTTGTAAAAAGTGCGGAAACCCGGTTACACCTTTCCATCTTAGCTCGGGTTATACTATGGTATTTGATAAAGATAGAACTACAGCTATAACAGTTGGAAGTGAAGCATGTAAATCAATTGCTGATAATGCATTTGAACTTGCTGCGCTCCCGGTTGAATCCAAACAATATCCTATTAACCTTTGGGCAAAGGCAGACTTACCCGGTATTATTACAAGGGTAAGACCTATGATAGGAAATATAGGAAGCTGTCCTGCTGTTCCATTTCCTTCATCGCATAATGCAGGAGATTTTGGATCGTTTTTAGTTGGTGCACCTCATGAATTTGCATTGACTTCCGAACAACTGCTTAGTCGTACTGATGGGCATATGGATTCTGATGAAGTACGGGAGGGTGCTATATTAATCGTTCCGGTTAAAGTAGCCGGAGCAGGTATATACGTTGGCGATATTCATGCAATGATGGGTGACGGAGAAATTGCCGGGCATACCAGTGATGTAAGTGCAGAAGTTACTTTGGAAGTTGAAGTTATAAAAGGACTCAAACTGGATGGACCTATTTTACTTCCAAACAAAGAGGACCTTCCTTTCCTTGCACAACCATATGATGCCAAACTCATAGCTGTAGCACGTAAACTAGCTAGTGAGTATCAAACTAAGCTTGAAGAAGAAGTTTACCCATTGCAGGTTTTCGGATCAGGTTGCAGCTTGGATGCTGCTGTAATCAATGGCTTAAGTAGAATGTCTGAACTACTGGATATGCCTATTGAAGAAGTTAAAAACAGGGCCACAATAGTGGGCTCCATTATGATTAGCAGACTTCCCGGCATGGCTCAAGTTACAGCAATGGTACCTAAATCCAAGCTAAAGGCTTTAGGCATAGTGCACCTCTTTGAAGAGCAGTATGGCAACTGAATTAGATATAAGGATTCCTGCAGGCAAATGTAAATTCGCCTGCAGTTTTTTGTAGCAACAATAAGGGGCATCTCAAATTATTAATCGTCCTACTCTGCCATTGCCGTCCTGAAATGGATGAATGCATTCAAATTGGTAATGAAATTCAACAATTTCCTTTAGTGTTATCAACTCAAGATTGTTATACCAATTCAAGAGCTTTTTCATTTCGCCGGATACTTGTGATGGAGAGGCTGTTTTTGTAGACCCTACAGTATTAGATTTCTTCTTATAATCACTGATTGCAAACCATTCAACGCGTTCGAAAGAAGTTGATTTTTTAATATACTCATGAAATTTTTTTATCATTTTTTCTGTTAACGGATAATCTACATTTTCTAGCATATAGTCAAAAGCTTTAAAATGATTATGTGTTTCAATGATATCATCAATGTTTATAGCCTGATTATTACTTAGCCCGATTGTTTTAGTTTCAAATATATATCTTTAGCACTTTTACTATTTGTGTTTATATCCATTGTTCTCCCTCAATATCGCTTATATTATATTTTAGCATATTTTATTGAATTTATCTATTTTTGGCTTCTGTTCCATTGGACCGTAAGTAGCATTATCTGTTTCCTTTATTTCCATTAATATTTCCCTCATATAATAATTTCTATTTCACATTTTAATTAATAGAAAATTACCTATAGTGACACAGAATAATGAAAT
>DAIUCB010000214.1:0-5090 GCA_036846385.1 Bacillota bacterium
TCACTCATAGGTACAAGAGCCTTCATCGAGCTGGAAAAAATAAACGGCATTGCAACTGCAACAATTAAAAATACAGCATGCTATGAGATGGATTTTACCGAGGAGGAAATACTTCAGAGATTTACAAGAGGAGATAAATCCAGAACTACGGAGGGCAGCGGTCTGGGCTTGTCAATAGCTGAAAGCTTTACCAATGTATGCGGAGGACGCTTTAAGATTGCCGTTGACGGAGATCTATTCAAGGTAATAATCAGCTTTGACACTCTAAGCAGTTAAGTTAACGGCTGTATAACATAGCTAATACTAAAATAAATATTGAAGAAGCTATATAAAATAATAAGATGATTTCTGTATTTAACAGAAGTCATTTTTTTATAATAAGAAAGCTCTCTTCTTATTTAAAAAAGAGAACTTAAACCTGAGCACAATTGTTCTAAGCTGATTCATGTGCAACCTTTTTTTAACAGAACTGTATTTATATTTTACATTTTTTTAATAAACATCAAGATTAATATAGAAATACTACATAAAGCTCAAAAATAAATATAATTTCTAAAAAAAATCATAATAATATTAAAAAAAACTTGCAAAATGTTAAAAAAAAGAATAAACTAGCATGTGGTAATAATAAGAGGAAGGTAATTATGAAAAATAAAATTATAAATATAGCAGTAATAGCACATGTTGATGCGGGAAAATCTACATTGGTAGATGCTTTCTTGCAGCAAAGCGGAGTATTCAGAGAAAACCAGGATGTTGTTGATTGCGTTATGGATTCAAATGACATAGAGCGTGAAAGAGGAATAACAATTTATTCAAAAAATTGTTCGGTAATGCATAATGATATTAAAATAAATATTGTAGATACACCGGGTCATGCTGACTTTTCATCAGAGGTTGAACGTATAATGAAAACGGTAGATACGGTAATACTTTTGGTAGACTCAATCGAAGGACCGATGCCTCAGACAAGATTTGTTTTGCAGAAATCCTTGCAGGTGGGCTTAAGACCAATTCTTTTGATAAATAAAATAGACAAGAAAAACAACAGAGCCGAAGAGGTTGTAAATATGGTATTTGATTTGTTCGTGGAGCTAAATGCCAATGACGAGCAATTAGATTTTCCTATATTATATGGAATAGCTAAGCAGGGCATTGTTCAATATGAGTTGGACCAGCCAAGTGACAGTATAATTCCTTTATTTGATACGATAATAAGCCATGTTGCCCCATATCCCGATAGAGATGAAGAGGATTTACAGCTTCAGGTATCAACATTGGCATATGATGATTATATAGGCAGGCTGGGTATCGGAAGAATAACCGCAGGAGTACTCAGTGAAGGTAAAACTGTTTCTGTTGCAAAGCATGACGGTTCTGTTGAAAGACAGAAAATTTCGAGTATATTTGTATACGAGGGTTTAAAGAGAACTCCTGTTGCAGAAGCACGAAGCGGAGATATAGTGGTTGTAGCGGGAATTTCCAACATATCAATAGGAGATACTATCTGTTATGAAAATCGTGTCATTCCGATGGAAACAATAAAAATAGAGGAACCCACATTATCTATGAATTTCTTAATCAACACCTCACCCTTTGTAGGCTTGTCAGGAAAATATGTTACTACAAGACATTTGAGAGCCAGACTTGAAAAGGAGCTGGAGGTAAATGTTGGGCTAAAGGTAGAACCGCTGGAAGGTGTGATGGACGGCTTTAAGGTATCAGGGAGAGGCGAGCTTCATTTATCGATCCTTCTTGAAAATATGAGAAGAGAAGGCTATGAGGTAGCCGTTTCGAGACCGGAGGTAATACTTCACAGAGAAGACGGTGTAATAAAGGAACCGATAGAAAGGGTTATCATCAATGTACCTGAGATATATTCAGGCTCGGTTATATCGAAGCTGAATGTCAGAAAGGGCATTATGGAATCAATGTCACCTGACGGAAATTATGTAAAAATAGAATATATGGTTCCGACGAGAGGATTGCTTGGCTACAGAACAGAGCTGATTAATGATACGAGAGGCGAAGGCACTATGGTGAGAAGCTTTGATCATTATGAAAAATTTAAGGGTGAAATACCACAAAGATCTAATGGCGTTCTCATATCCAATGATCAGGGGGATGCTATAGCATATTCTTTGAACAATATTGAGGAAAGAGGAATTTTGTTCATTAATCCCGGAGAAGAAGTATATGAAGGAATGATTATCGGCATGAATGCACGAAATGAGGATATAGTAGTTAATCCGTGTAAAGCGAAAAAACAATCCAATACAAGATCCTCGGGAGCGGATGATGCTATAAAGCTGTCACCTCCCAGAATAATGACATTAGAAGCTGCGCTGGAATTTATTAACGATGATGAATTGGTAGAAGTAACACCTGACAATATCAGGCTGAGAAAAAGATACTTAACTGAAATAGAAAGAAGAAAGCAAGGCAACAAACTAAAAACAAATTAAATAATAAAATGCAATGGAGATTGATTTCCATTGCATTTATTTTAAGAGGGATAGCACAGATTTTCTTCAGTTAAACTGCACAGAACTTCTTTGTAGTATTTTGAAGCTTCATATTTTGCCATAGCAATGTTCATATCCAGATAATTGCCGCAGGATGCTGCATCTGCACCGGGAATTTCTCCCTGATAATTAATAATAAATTCAAACATTTCTTTTACGATATCAACTATATCCTTTGATTTTAAATCTCCCTTAAAAATAACATAAAAGCCGGTTCTGCAGCCCATAGGACCGAAATATACCGTTAATCGGTCATAATCATGATGGTTTCTGAGAAATGTTGCGCTGAGGTGCTCAATTGTATGAATTTCAGCGGTATTCATAACAGGCTCCATGTTAGGCTCCTTCATCCTGATATCAAAGGTGGTTATCACATTATCGCCGACAATATCTTTTCTTGAAACATAAATTCCTCTTTTTAGGTTTAAATGGTTAACCTGAAAGCTTTCAATTTTTTTCATAGCTACTCCTATACTTAAAAAAATAAATATTTTTAATATTTTAGATATGATTAATTATAATTGTACACTTAAAATATTAAAAAGTAAACCAAAAGATTGTAAAAGGCTCATTCTTATGTTATAATTTAAATATGAAATCCTATTTGCACAAACTAGGAGGGTTTAGGATGAAGGCTAAAGAATATATAGCTATAATGCAAAAAATTTTGCATCAGGTTGATGACGGAGTACATGTATTAGACAATAAGGGTAATACTATTATATATAATGAAGCAATGTCTCATTTGGAAAAAATGGATTCCAAGGATGTAATTAAAAAACCGTTCAGCGAGGTATTTAAAAACCTGAATAAAGATAACAGCACATTACTGAAAGCACTGGAATCAAGACAAAGCACTATAAATAAAAAACAAACCTATCTTAACAAGGACGGAAAAGAAATTACCACCATAAACACTACTATACCGGTAATTTTGAACAATGAAGTAAAGGCAGTTGTAGAGGTAGCAAAAAATATTACTAAAATGCAGGAAATGTCTCATACGATATTAGAGCTTCAGAAAGAAATTGAGAAGCCTGAAAAAGCTAAATCAAAGAAAATCAGAAAATATAACTTCAACAATATAATAGGACAAAGCGAAAATTTTATTGAAATTATTAACAGAGCTAAAAAAGCCTCAAACAGCTCAGCATCTGTTTTTATTTTTGGAGAAACGGGTACCGGCAAGGAGCTTATTGCACAGAGCATACACTATGACGGCTTAAGAAAAAACAAACCCTTTATAGCTCAAAACTGTGCGGCGCTTCCCGAATCCCTGTTGGAGGGCTTATTGTTTGGAACATCAAAAGGAGGCTTTACCGGCGCTGTGGACAGAGCCGGTCTGTTTGAACAGGCAAATGGCGGTACTCTGCTGCTGGATGAAATCAATTCTATGCCATATGAGCTGCAAGCGAAGCTTTTAAGAGTTCTACAGGAAAATTATATCAGGCGTGTGGGCGGAACAAAGGATATTCCCATTGATGTCAGAATAATTACCACAAGTAATGAGCTTCCTGAATATATTATTTCAAATGGTAAAATCAGAAAGGATTTATTTTACAGACTAAATATTATACAATTGAACCTTCCGCCGTTGAGAGAGCGAAAGGACGATATTATTATGCTCGCTGAAAAATTCATACATAAATATAATGAGCAGCTAAACAAGAATATTTTAATAATATCGGATAAAGCAAAGGAAAAGCTGATAAATTACGATTACCCGGGAAATGTAAGGGAACTTGAAAATATTATAATGGGTGCAATGAGTATGTCGGATGATGAGCATGTTTTGCAGGAGAGTAATCTGATTATGGCTGAAAATATTAAATCTAAAACATATAATTTTGATTATGAAATCAACGAGAATGGTATAAATGATTATTTAGGTAATTTAGAAAAAGATATTATTAGCAAAACACTCATAAAGAACGACAATAATATTTCTAAAACGGCACAAATCTTGAAAATCAAACGACAAACACTGCAGCATAAAATAAAAAAATATAATATCGAAATATAAAAATCAATAAAAAGAGCAAAAAAAATTGCACTTGCTGCAAAATATTTTGCTCTTTAAATGTTAAAAATGAATTTGACAAGAGTCATTTAATTATAAGAATAAAATTTTCAAATATGGCAAAATTAATGTTGAATTGAAATTTAAGGCATAGTATTGATTTTTTTGCATCAGGCAAACTTAAATTTGATATTTATTTAAAGTTGGCATGAGAATTGCTAATTAATATTAATGTAATATTTACAAAATAATTATATTATATGATTTTAGGAGGATTACAAATGCAAAACGTAAAAGTTATAGTTTGGGGACTTGGAGCAATGGGTTCCGGAATGGCAAAAATGCTTTTAAACAAAAAAGGTGTTGACATAGTTGGTGCTGTTGGAAGAGGCGCTAAAATTGGTAAAAGCATGTATGAAGTAATTGGAGTTGAAAGAGGAAACAGACCGGAAGTTTTAATAGGATCTCCTGAAGATGTTATTAAAGAAAAAGCTGCTGACGTTGTTCTTTGCTGTACAGATTCATATACTAGCAAAGCTTTCGAC
>DAIUCB010000215.1:0-5089 GCA_036846385.1 Bacillota bacterium
AAGTAATAGGTTTTTAAATCACTGTTAGGTATCCTTAAGCTGCAATTGATTTTATTTCCGTTAAGCTTATAATCGATAGCTTCTAAAAGCTTATCTATATTATATTTATTGGTAGCCGAAATATAAATTATATCATTTGAGGAAGCTGTAACTATGTTTCCGTTTAATATTTTATCTACCTTATTGTATACTGTTATAACAGGTATTTCTCTGTCTGTGATTTTTTCTATAAGCTCGGTTGTGGTTTCTTTATGAAGCTGTAAGTTTACATCATTTATGTCAATTAAATGTATAATGATATCTGCATATTTAACCTCCTCAAGGGTACCCTTGAAGGCTTCCACAATTTGAGTGGGAAGCTTTTTTATAAATCCTACGGTATCAGAAAATACAACTCTTCTGCCTCCCGGTAATCTTACACTTCTCAATTCCGTATCCAGTGTTGCAAAAAGCATATCATGTGAAAAAACCTTTTTATTTTCATATTCTTCATTACTGTACTGACCTTCAATGAGCGTATTCAGCAAGGTTGATTTTCCGGCATTTGTATATCCGACTATCGATATTATCGGCACCTCATCCTTCATTCTTTTTTTTCTTTTGGTGTCTCTGACTTTTCCAAGCTCATTCAATTGATTCTGTATATCATCAATTTTTTCCTTTATTCGTCTTCTGTCAGTTTCTAACTTTTTCTCTCCGGGTCCCTTACTTCCTATTCCTCCGCCTTGTCTTGACAGGTTTTTATTCAAGCCTATAAGTCTCGGTAAGCTATATCTAAGCTGAGCAAGCTCTACTTGCAGCTGTCCTTCCTTAGTTAAAGCTCTGCTTGCAAATATATCCAATATTAAGTTTGTTCTATCAATAACCTTTGCATCAACAATCTCTTCAATATTCCTAATCTGAGAGCCGCTTAACTCATCATTGAAAATAACCGTGTCTATTTCAAGCTCCTTTACATATGCAGCAATTTCTTCTGCCTTTCCTTGACCTACATAAAATCTATTATCTATACTATGTCTGTTTTGTATTATAATTGATATTACAGTGCCTTGAGCTGCTTCTACAAGTTCAGTAAGCTCATCCATATCATTTTCTTCCGAATCGCTTGTCAATTGAACAGCAACAAGCAGACATCTTTCCTTATCTTCCATGTTCCCTCCTAAAATACATATGTTTTTACAAAACTATATTTCTTTATTCTATCATAATCAATTCACGTATATATTATATCATGATAAGAAGTATTATATATATAATTAATTGAAAATACAACAAATATATAATGCAACTAAAAAAATATACAAATTATATGAATTGTGGGCACTATTTCCTTCATCTTCTATTTATATATTAATTTATTATTGCATCAAATAAAAATCGGAACATATATTAATAAGCTCCGATTTCCTATTTTTTATTAACTAATATATGTTTACTCTATGTCAATTAACAGGATTAATGGGATTTACCGGGTTTATAGGATTTACCGGAAACTTCATATATGAATCCGGAACCTCTCCTACTATTACAATCTCTGCAATCAGCACATTATTTTTTACGGTTATGGTGCTGGTAGTTACAGGACTTATTATTCTCATATCTACCCCGACTGTTATGTATATTTTGTACCTTGTTTGGTTTATGCCGGACTCATCAAATTCTGTAACAAAATCCACAAGGACGCTTCCTTGATGCAGTATATAGAAATTTAAATTCGGACCCTTGTTAGACAGCAATTGACTGTCCATTGCAGAACCCAGAGGAATTGTAAATTTCTGCTTTGACAATGAGACTATATTTTCCTGTACTCTGTTTGCTATATTAGAAGAAATAGTATTCATAACAAGTGCATCAGTTCTAATCATGTTAATTTTACCATCATTGTCATAGGTAGGTATCAATATTTGTTCCTTCAATGCATCCTTTTTCAACTCTTCTCTTACTGTATCGTTAATTATTCTGGTTGCTATTACCTTAGCCTTTACCTCACATATAGACACTAATGTCGGTTTTATTTTTATTTCTATATAATAATATGATAATATAGCAATAAAAACTAAAAATAAGACATAAAAATATGCTTTTTTCTTCTTATAATTTTTCAACTCTTGATTTCCCCCCATTTTTGTTCTATTATATATAATATGAAAGATATAAAAAACTTTGACAACATTAGTTTATTTTGTGGTATACTAATAGCTAAGTTTTTATCGGAGGTAAATATGTCAAACGAAAATAAGAAAAATATTGAGAATATGGATAAAAAAAATTCAAATGATAAAGTTATAAAAAAGAAAAAAAACAAAAGAAAAAGAAAAATTGCATTGAGAATTACTTTATTGGCAATCTTAGTATCTATAATTATTGCAGGCGGTGCTGTTGCAGGTATGTTAATAGGTATTATTAAAAGTGCCCCTGAAATTGATCCCACAGATGTTCTTGGCAAGCTTAGTGAAAGCTCAGTAATATTAGATGAAAATGGAGCAGAAATCGAGAAAATCCATGACCCAAATGAAAATCGAGAAATCGTGAGCTTAAAAGATATTCCTGAACACTTGCAGCTTGCTTTTATTGCTATCGAGGATCATAGATTTAAGAATCATTTTGGAATTGATTTACGACGTATCTTTGGTTCCTTATTGCATAATTTTAAGGTTGGAGATCCAACAGCACAGGGAGCAAGTACAATAACTCAGCAGCTTGTTAAAAATCTTTACTTAACCAGTGAAAAGTCCTGGGAACGTAAAATTAAAGAGGCTTACCTTTCAATTCAGGTAGAGAGAAAGCTCTCTAAGGAACAGATACTTGAAAACTATCTAAATACTATACCACTCGGTCAAAGCTCCTACGGAGTACAGACTGCCGCACATACATATTTTTCTAAGGATGTCAGCGAGCTTACCCTTGCTGAAAGTGCACTATTAGCCGGAGCAGCAAAAAGTAACAAGCATTATGCACCTTTTAACAGATATAATTTGGAGGATATTGATAAAATACCCGAAAAGGATATTGTTGGCTACGTATTCATAGGCTCGGTTCAATATGCATGTGTTTACAACCAAAATGCAATCGACAGACAGCATGTGATATTAAACAGAATGCTGGAGCTTGGATGGATTAAGCAGGAAGAATACGATGCTGCAATGAAAGAGGATATGCATATTGCTTTAACCCCTGGCCAAACAAAGGTTGAAGGTATCTCCTCAACACCTATGGATTATGTGAAGGAAAAAGTAATCGAGGATTTAATGGCATCTCAAAGCTTAACCTATGAAGAAGCTGAAAGCATCATTTATAAAGGCGGTTTATCAATTACTACTACTATAGATATTAATATGCAAAAATCCTTAGAATCATCCTACGCAAATTTTGCGGAATTATTTTTAGGTGCTCCCCCTAAAGGGGATAAGCCAATTGCTCAGGATTGGAGATATTTTAAATGGAACGGAGGTTCCTCCACAGGAAGCTTAGATTCTAAATTAAATATTTTAGATGAAAATGGTCAAATTATATATTTTGACAAAAAAAATATCATGGATGATAAAAATAACATTTATTTAAATCCAGATGAATATAAGCTTGATGAAAATGGTAATTTAATAATTAATTCAAAGAAATTCAACTTATATTCATCCTCAATAGACATAGTTGATTCCTATACAATTGACGACAAGCATAATTTTGTATCCCATACTATTGGCGGTCTTAATATAGGAAATAATTTTGAGATACTTGAGCAAAAAGGCATAAAAGGCAGTTTTAAAATAAATAAAAGCTATATCAGTAAGAATCCGGATATGTTTATAATCGGCTCAGATAAGATTTTAAAAATACCCGAAGGATATTTCTTCTACCAGGAAAAGGGCATAGTTCAGCCCCAATCTGCAACTGTAATTATGGATTATAAGACCGGAAAAATTAAAGCTATGATTGGAGGAAGAAATATAGAAGGCTCTAAAACCTTCAACAGAGCTGCAGATGCTGCAAGACAGCCGGGTTCAACCATAAAGCCGTTATCTGTATATTTGCCTGCACTTGACCTTGGATATACTGCTGCTTACGTTTTAGATGATCTTCCGAGATACAATGAAAAGGGTGACAGATGGCCAAAAAACTGGTATGAACACAGAGATATAAAATATTGGGGTAAAGTAACTCTTCGTAAGTCAATTGAACAATCAATCAATACAAACGCCGTATCAATGCTTGAAACAATCGGTGTTGATAAGGCTATAAACTCTTTATCTAAGCTTGGACTGATAGATCTTGAAAATCCTGCAAATGATACATTCATATCACCCGAGGAAAATAAAAGCTACAACGATGTGAATTTAGCTTCTTTGGGATTAGGCGGTTTGACCAAAGGATTTTCACCTCTTGGAATGACTGCAGCTTACGGAGCGATAGCAAACGACGGAGTATATATTGAACCTATTGCATATACAAAGGTTACTAACAATAAGGGAGAGGTTATTCTAGAAAAAATTCCTAAAACACACGTCGTAGTAAGTCCTGAAATAGCTTCACTGATGAAGGATATATTGAGAACCACTGTTAATCCCGGATTGTCATACAGAGCTAAGCTACCCGATAAAATGGGAATTGAGGTTGCAGGTAAAACCGGTACAACTCAGTCAAACGGTGATTTCTGGTATATGGGCTTTTCTCCTTATTATGTAGGCGGAATATGGGTAGGAAATGATAATGTTCAAATGAAGCTTTCGGGGGACAGCGGTGCAACTGCAAGGTTATGGAGCGGTATTATGACCCCTATTCACGAAGGATTACCACCTGCAAAGTTTGAATTAAATCCAAATTTAATCCCGGTCAATGTATGCAGTCAGTCAGGAAAACTTCCTTCTGATTTATGTGCACAAGATCAACGAGGCAGCCAAATTATAAAGGAATACTTTGTTCCGGGAACTCAGCCGACGCAAACCTGTGATGTTCATGTAGCCGCAGAGGTATGTTCAAGCTCTAATATGTTGAAATCACAATTTTGTCCCGGTGATTTAATAGCTAAAAAGGTTTTTATAAATAGAGAACCTTTATATGATCCATTCGCAAGATCTGGTAATAGTGAGGCAAT
>DAIUCB010000216.1:0-5082 GCA_036846385.1 Bacillota bacterium
GTCACTCATTCCGTAGGTAGTAACCATTGCTCTTGCAATTTTGGTCGCTCTTTCTATATCATTAGATGCTCCGGTAGATATATCATTAAGTACCAGCTTTTCCGCAACTCTGCCGCCCAACAAACGAACTATATTTTCCTCCATCTCGGTTTTTGAAGCGTAATATTTATCTTCCTCCGGTAAGTACATTGTAAATCCGCCGGCTCCGCCTCTTGGTATGATTGTTATCATATGAACCGGATCCTTTGACGAGGAAAGCTTAGCTACAACTGCATGACCTGCCTCATGATATGCTGTCAGCTTTTTCTCGGCTTCACTTATAACCTTACTTCTTTTTTCAGGTCCGGCAATAACCTTTGTTATAGCTTCTTCTATTAAATCCATAGTGATTACGGTTTTGTTGTATCTTGCAGATAACAGTGCCGCTTCATTCATGGCATTTTCCAAATCTGCAGGGGTAAATCCCGGAGTTCTTTTAGCTACTATTTCTAAATCTATATCATCGGCCAACGGTTTTTTCCTGACATGAACCTTCAAAATTTCCTCTCTTGCCTTTACATCAGGTAATCCGACATGAACCTGCCTGTCGAATCTGCCCGGACGAAGAAGTGCGGGGTCTAATATATCCGGTCTGTTTGTTGCAGCTATTATAATTATGCCCTCATTGCCTCCAAAACCATCCATTTCAACCAAAAGCTGATTTAATGTCTGCTCTCTTTCATCATTGCCGCCGCCCATACCGGCGCCTCTTTTTCTGCCTACCGCATCTATTTCATCTATAAATACTATACATGGTGAATTTTTCTTTGCCTGATCAAACAAATCTCTCACTCTGGATGCACCGACTCCGACAAACATTTCAACAAAATCAGATCCGCTTATGCTGAAAAACGGCACTCCCGCTTCTCCAGATACTGCTTTTGACAGATATGTTTTACCTGTACCGGGAGGTCCCACCAATAAAACGCCTTTAGGTATGCGAGCTCCAAGCTTCACAAACTTAGCAGGATTTTTCAAAAAATCAACTATCTCACTTAGCTCTTCTTTTTCTTCATCCAAACCTGCCACATCGGCAAATGTGATTTTTTTATTAGGATCATCATCCTTAACCATTCTTGCTCTGCTCTTTCCGAAGGACATAGCCTTACCTGTCCCTCCTCCTTGAGATTGACGCATAAATACAAACCACAGCACCACCATTAAAACCACCAATCCCAATGTGGGTAACAGCTGAACCCAGAACGGCGTAGCCGGAGTTGGTTGACCCTCAATTACCAATGCACCTGATTCAACCTTTTCGGCAAGATATTTATCATAAAAGCTTGAAGAAAAAACAAAAATACTTGGTACATATGATGTAAAAGCTGTATTATCCTTGAATACTCCTTTTATTTCACTATCTGTAAAGGTTATTGATTTTATATTATCATTTTTTATTTGAACAATCAATTCACTGTATGTTATCTTTGGTACTTGTGCAGATGGTTCTACCATACTTTGCACTATTAATATTATCACAACAAATATAACGATGTACATTGCTATGCTTCTCATAAATCCTTTCAATTACTGCCTCCTCTCTGTCTAAAAGACTCTTCATTTTGCTAATAAATATTGTAACATATCAAATCTCATATTTCAATTAAAAATCAATTATAATCAGATTTATTTGCTAATGATTGATTTTTATGTAAAATTAACATACTCATTATACTTAATTACTGTAAACTTCTTCCTTCAGAACTGCAACGTAAGGCAGGTTTCTGTATTTTTCTGCATAATCCAATCCATAGCCCACAACAAATTCATCCGGAACCTGAAATCCTGTATACTTAATGTTAATATTGGTTTTTCTTCTCTCAGGTTTATCTAAAATTGTACATATTTCAACCGATTCAGGTCCTCTTGCTTTAAGATTTTCTATTAAATATGATAAGGTCAGCCCTGAATCAATAATATCTTCTACTATAAGAACATGCTTCCCTTCAATACCTTTATTTAAATCCTTCAGTATCCGCACAACTCCCGAGGATTTTGTATCGGAGCCATAGCTGGATACTGCCATGAAATCAACCTCTACAGGTAAATCAATTCTTTTCATCAAATCACTTACAAAAACAACTGCACCCTTTAAAACACAAATTAACAGCAAATCCTTATCTCTGTAATCCTCAGTAATTTTTTTCCCTAATTCTTTTACCTTATTTTGCAATGATTCCTCATCAATTAAAACCTTTTTAATGTCATTAAACATTTTGTCCCTCCGTTATAGTTATATTTAATATTCTTTTAGTTGAAGCTGAAATTTTGTAATTATTGTGAATTGTGAAGCCCTCAACCCATAATATATTAGCTTCATCAGTAATTATAAGCCTTCTGTCTCTTTCGTAAGCAGGAACCTTCCTATCGATAAAAATGTCCTTTATCTTCTTGTTTCCTGTCATACCGCAAGGAATCATACTGTCTCCGTTCTTTCTGTTTCTTACCGTCAAACTTCCTTTTATAATATCATAATCAAGATTAATGCTTTTCCTGTCTTTTATATTAATATCTGATGCATTTAACACTCTGCAACAAATAGTTTGACCTGTTTCCTTAATAAATAAAGATTTATTTTCAATAAAATTATATTTAAAAGCAGGAAACTTTCCCATGAACTTTCTGATAATCAAAACACCATAGCTTATCTCTGCTTCGAAGCCATCTGAAAAATTTATTGTTTGACCGGTTCTGCCGCTTTTGATAAATTCATCAGCATAATTAATATGCTTCATCTCGATATTGATTGTACTGCCCTTTAAAAGCTCCAAAGCTCTTTTTACGATTCTGCCTAATTCATAGTCTTCCAATTTTTTTAATTTATACAAATCCAAAAAAACTTCATTTTCATTTTTTTTAATTATATTTTCATTAAAAAGATCTTTGATATATTTCTCTATTATTTTACTGTCTCCGTACATTGCTTCTGACATTCTGAATAATGTATTTTGAATATTAGGGTTAAAATTATCCTGCAAATACGGAATTAAATTAAGTCTGATTTTATTTCTCCCGTATATGTCCCGGCTGTTGGTTTTATCTGTGCAAAATTCATAGTTATTTTTATTAAGATATGCTTCTATCTCACTTCTTTCAATATTTAAAATAGGTCTTATTATATTATTTTTAATATATGTCATTGCACTTAACCCATCGATTCCGGTTCCCCTTATTATTCGCTGAATCACAGTTTCTGCCTGGTCATTGAGATTGTGTGCCACAGCAATTTTGCCTCCGCCGATTTCCCTGAGATTTTCTGCAAAAAAATCATATCTTAATTTTCTGCCGGCTTCCTCTTCGGTAGCTTTAATTTCTCTGGCATATAAGACTGCATTCTTTCTCAAAACAAAAAGCTTAATACCGTAATTGCTGCAAAGAGTACGTACAAAAGCTTCGTCATTATCTGCATCCTCTCCTCTGTACATATGGTTTATATGGGAAGCATACAGATTAAAACTTAAGGTTTCCTTTAACAAACGTAAATTATGAAACAAAAAAACAGAATCAGGACCGCCCGAAAGGCCTATCAATACATTGTCGCCCTGACTTATTAATTTCTTTTCCGTTATATTTTTCTTAACAAGATTATACATAATTTTCCTCATTTAATATATGTAAAATTAATTATACCACAAAAAAAGAAATTTAAAAATATTTTTTTAATTTTTTTATCAGTATAGTTTAAGCACAAAATTAAGTCATAGATTAAAAATAATAATTTATGTTTTCCTTAAATTAAAAAGAGCTGCTATGCAACTCCCTCTGTGAATACAATGTCCGTTGTATTAATCTCAGTATTATTCGCCTACCTTTGTTACCAAGACTGTCATGTCGTCAATTATGTTTTTTTGCCCTCTTATTGCATAGCTTAATATTAAGTTAGCCATAGTCTGAGGGTCTTTGTTAATAATTATTTCTAAAAATTTTTCTAATGATTTCTTATCATCCAGGTTGACAGAATCTATAATACCGTCTGAAATCATTATAATAATATCTCCTTTTCTTATTACTCTCTTAAAAGTATTATATTCAAAATTCTCCAAGATACCCATCGGCAAGCTTTTTCCCTCTATTTTCTCAATTGTACCGCCGCTGATTATAAATGTCGGAGGAGTTCCTGCCTTATATAACCTAACCTCTCTGGAGCCATAATCAATAATCTGTAAATCAAAGGTTACATAGCGTTCATCATCAAGCTTGAGCATTAAAAGGGAATTTAATGTTTTTAGTATTTGTTCCTCTGTGAAATCCGTATATAAAAATCTTGACAGCATACCTACAGCGCCGTTGCTTTCTGCGAAAGCTTCCTCTCCCGACCCGATACCGTCGCATAATACCGTATAATATTTATCAGACCTTCCCGAATAGGCATAGCTGTCACCGGACATAGGACTTCCGTTCTTCGTTGCAGATGCGACATAGGTTTTTATCTTTACTTTTTTAATATTTTTAAATTTTAAAACATAATAGTTTGGTGTAGCAGTGATTTTTTCCGTACATTTAAGCTTTACACCGCACAAATTTCTTACGGTAAATATTATTGCTTCTTCCGTTTTTTCAGGTGATTTATCTGTTTTGACCGTTACGCTCATAAAAACCGAATCACCTGTTCCTGAAATTACTTCAAAATATTTAACATTGATATTTTCCCACAAAAGCTGTTCTTTTATTTTTAATTTTGCCTTTTCGGTAAATATATTTAAAAGCTTTTTTTCCTGAATATATTCTTTTTTACGTTTTTGCAGCTTTGTCTGTACACTGCTGAATTTTTCCGCAGCCGTTGATGCTGCTTCCGTTTCAGCTTCTGCTTTATTCTTATGAATTTTCACTTTCGGTCTGTGAAAATATTCCTTTATACTGCTTTTTTTTATATGTCCGATTAGCCGTGTCCCTTCAGTAAGCAAAATTATACCGCTGAAAACAAACGCTGATTCAAAAAAATTAAGTGCCAGCCCTTTCAGCTTAAAGCCTTCTACAATAAGAATTGATGTCTTTGAACTGAATAAAACTGCAGCAGCATATGCAGAAATTATTACAATCGGT
>DAIUCB010000217.1:0-5071 GCA_036846385.1 Bacillota bacterium
ATCGGCGCCGGAAAGCCTGAACGTGTGAAAAATGGCTACAAGGCAACATTATATATGGGCAGCTCTGTTTGCTTGGCACTTGTTCTGCTGATATTCATTTTTGACGAAACACTGCTGCGATTTTTTAATATTTCTGACGAAGCTCTTCTTCGCGGCAGGGAACACTTAAATATTGTAGCCTGCTTTATGATTTTTAATACGATTCACAATATAACGGTCGGTCTTTTGCAGGGCGCCGGAGATGTTAAGGTTCCTGCAATTGCGGGCTTTGTAAATTTAAGCATCAGGTTAGCTGTTGCCTACACAATGGCGATGACAGCAATCAATTTCAGATCCGTATATCTAAGCCTGCCTCCGGCATGGATTGCTGCCTTTTTAATAACTGTAACCCGTTATCGAAGCGGCAAATGGAAATCAAAAGCAATATCATAGACTAGTGCGGCAGGAAACATTTTTCCTGCCCTCTTTTAAATTATCTATTACCTTTGGCAAAATCTCCTTGCAATCTCCTATTATACCGAAATGAGCTGCTTTAAAAATCGGAGCTGTAGAATCTGTATTAATGGCAATGATTGTTTCAATGTCTGCAAGTCCCGCAATGTGTTGAATTGCTCCGGATATACCGCAGGCAATGTATACCTTTGGAGCAACTGTTTTTCCTGTCTGTCCAACCTGATTTGAATAAGGCATCCAGCCTAAATCTACTACCGGTCTGGAAGCGCCTACTACACCGCCCAGCAAATCAGCCAGCTCATATGCCAACTCTATATTTTTTTTATTTCCTATACCTCTTCCGACACCTACAATAATATCAGCATCTGACAAGCTTAAGCTCCGTTCGTTATCAATGCTTCTTATTTTTTTAACAAAGCCTTCGATAACTGAGGGAGCAGGCAAAAATACAATTTTACCATGTCTTTTATAATCAGCTTTAATGGGCTTAAAAACCTTCGGTCGAACCGTAGCCATTTGGGGGCGATGATTGGGACATATAATTGTAGCCATAAGATTTCCTCCAAAAGCAGGTCTTGTTTGCAATAAAAGCTTTTCCTTTTTATCAATTTCCAGTGAGGTGCAATCCGCAGTTAAGCCTGTTTTTAATATAGATGAAATATACGGAGCCAAGGAATGACCGTTTGAGGTTGCTCCGATCAAAACTATTTCCGGCTTATATTTTTTTATTAAATCTACTATAATCTCACCATATATATTATCATTGAACTCATTAAGCCACGGAGCATCCATTGCCAAAACCTCATCTGCCCCGTAGGCAATTAACTCCTCTGCCATAGATTTAATTCTATCACCAAGCAGTACAGCAGTAATTTTTACATCTAAAGCTTCAGCCAATTTCACCGACTGTCCTATTAATTCCAAAGCGACGGCTTTTAATTTACCGCAGCTTTGCTCCGCAAATACCCATATTCCTTTAAATTCACTTATATCATTATATACAGCTTCATCCTTTTCAAATAGGATTGCTTTAAATTTACAGCTTGAAACACAGACTCCACACATTGTGCAGTTTGCTTTAATTGATGCTTTTTTGTCTGCTATCTCTATTGCACCGAAGGGACATCCTGATATACACATCTTACATCCAACGCATTTTTCCTTCAAAATTTCTATATTTGCCATAGACTTCTCCTTTACTTTATTGCCGCAAGCAAAATATCGGCTATCTTTTGTGATTTTTCATCTATGCTTCCATTTATCAGACAGCTGTTCACCTTATGAATCGGTACAAAGGTTTGTCTTACCTGTGTAGGTGAGCCTTTTATACCTAATCTGTTTTCATCTGCGTTCAAATCAGAAAATCCTATTATTTCTATTTGGGCTGTTTTTGCTGCCTTCATTCCCTTTATTGATGGAAGTCTGGGCATATTTATTTCTTTTACGACAGTAATCAATGCAGGCAGTGAAATCAATATTTCATCATAACCATCATCAGTAATTTTCATACACCTCATTAATCCGTCCTTTATTTCAATTATCCTGCTGACATCTGTTGCATATGGTATACCCAATGTATTGGCAAGGCTTGGTCCGACTTGAGCCGTATCTCCGTCCGATGCCTGCTTTCCGCATATAATTAAATCAAAGTCTCCTATTTTTTTTACTCCAAGACTTAATGTATAGGAGGTTGCTAACGTATCTGCTCCCGCAAATTTTCTGTCTGTCAAGAGTAACGCCTTATCAACCTTTAATGAAATTGCTTCTCTCAATATTTCCTGTGTTGCAGGAATCCCCATACTTAAGCCATACACTTCAGCTCCGGTTTTCTCTTTTATTCTAACTGCTTCCTCTATTGCATAGGTATCAAAGGGATTGATAATTGAAGCTGTATTTTCTCTTATTATAGTATTCGATATCGGGTCAATTTTAACCTCATTAGTTCCGGGTACCTGCTTTATACATACAATAATTTTCATTTTATTTTGTCTCACTTTCTACATAATTAAAGATAGTGCCCCTGTTAAATATCTGCTCAGGGTCAAATATTTTCTTTAATCTTCTCATTTCATTTATTTCCTTCTCAGTGTACATATTTTGAAGAAAAGAGATTTTAAGCTTTCCAACACCATGCTCTGCGGATACAGCTCCCCCCATAGCAGCTATTTTTTCAGCCCATTTTTCATATAGCTTCTTTGCCTTATTATATTCCTCAATATTCCTCGGTATAGTATTTACATGAAGGTGATTATCTCCTATGTGACCGAATATCACTGTGTTTAATCCCAGAGCTTCTATGTCCTCATTATACATTTTCATTACATCCTTCAGCTTGTTATCAGGTACTGACATATCTGTTCCCAGCTTTGTAATGGAGGATTCCTTCTTTTTTATTTCATCTATTTGCAAATTAACACATTCAGGGCATGCATGTCTGAAATAATGAAGTTTTTCCAAATTGGCAGAATTACACGCAACCCATGATGCATCTTCGTCACCGCCCAGTCTTTCGATTATTGTACCGATTTTTTCAACTGCTGACCATGATTCTTCTTCACTGTCCGATTCTATTTCTGTATAAATTCCTGTATGATATGCTTTCTTTACCTCCTGAATTGTTGCAAATGCAGGATTTACCATTTGGTGCTCTCTCATCATAGCTAATGCATTGTGATTAAAAATCTCTATAGCAGAAAGTTTCATTTCATAATCTTCTAAGTTATCAAAAATTAATTCACCTCTTAATGCTCTGACTAAATCCAAAGCACTGCCCTCATCAGGCATAAATATCATAATACCCCAATTTACAGCCTGTTTTCTGTTAAGCTCTATTTCAATTTCACTTATAACTCCTAGTGTACCGTCAGAGCCGATAAACAAGTCTATCATATCCATATCAGGCTTATTATAATAACCTGATGTGTTTTTCTTTACATTTGGCATCTTATATTCCGGCAGTTCACCGCTGATTACCCTTTTATTTAAGGTTGTTAATTTAAACCTTCCTTTATGGGCAAAATCTTGACCTCGTTTTAATTCCAATATGTCGCCTTCTGCAAGAACAACTCGCAGTGATTCTATATGATTTCTCGCCGAACCGTATCTGAAGCTTTTTGCTCCCGAAGCATTACAAGCTGCAATACCACCTATAGAAGCAGAAGCTTCGGTCGGATCTGTAGAATAAAACCATTCACCGGGCGCCATATGCTCTAAGGCCTTTATAGATGCTTCATCCCAATCTAACGTTATAAGGGAGTTGCCGTTTAACTTCTTCCTGAGGTCTGTAAGCAGCACTCCCGGCTGAACTCTCAAAAAAAATCTGTCATTTTCATAATCATATCTTGCACCGACTACCTTGTCCATTTTACTGAGATTGAGAATATGACCGCCAAAGGGTACAGCTGATGCAGCTAAGCCTGTTCTCGCACCTTGTGTGGTAATAGGGTTTTTAACAGCTGCATTTTCCTTTACCGTTTTTACTATCTCATCCTCTGTTTTAGGAAATGATATGCTGCTTGCATATCCCAATTGTCGGGATTCATCTCTTAAATATTCACTAAATTCATTAGCGTACATTCTAAGCCTCCATAAATCGAACTAATAATTTAAACATTATTGTATAATATTTATTCATAAAAGTAAACAATTATTGCAATTTTTTAAATAAATATCTATATTAAAAAACAGGCTTTTTGCCTGTTTTTTTATCAAGTACAATGTAATTGTAATATTTCTAATCTGTGTACAGATTCATATTGATTTATAATTATGAAATAATCTCCTTAATGCAATCAAGCGTATAGTCAATATCCTTTTTATTTACACCTATATGGGTCACAAATCTATATTCTCCGCTATCCTTACCATTTATTTTAATGTTTTTCTCATAGAGCTTTTTCACAAACAGCTCGGAGGATATTATATTTTCATCTATTTCAAAAAAAATCATATTAATATCAAGTCTGTCATGCTTAACGTTAATGCTTTTAAGCTTTGAAAGCTCCTCAGCAAAATATTTTGCATTATTATGGTCTTCTTCAAGTCTTAATGTCATTTTTTCGAGAGCTATGATTCCAGCTGCGGCAATAATTCCGATTTGCCTCATTCCGCCTCCCATAAGCTTTCTGTTTTTTCTTGCTCTGTCTATAAACTTTTTACTTCCTGCGAGTATAGAGCCTGCAGGAGCCGATAAGCCCTTAGATAAACAAAACATCACAGAATCTGCACATGCAGCGATTTCCTTCACATCAACACCAAGGGAAACTGCAGCATTAAAAATTCTTGCTCCGTCCATATGTATAGGAATAGAATGCTTTTGTCCGATCGATTTTATTTTCATTAAATTTTCCTGAGAAACCACCGCGCCGCAGCCGTGTGCATTTTCTACACATATTAATCCTGTTTCGGGTTCATGAATATCATCCTGCCTGATTGCTTTCTCAACCTCTGAAGGATTCATTGTTCCCTTTGAGGTTTCGAGTGTTCTGAGCTGTACTCCCGCAATTACCGCCGATGCTCCAACCTCATGTACCACTATATGATTATCCTTGCCGATTATTACCTCTTGTCCTCTTCTTGTATGTGTAAATACTGCCAATTGATTCCCAAAGGTACCGCT
>DAIUCB010000218.1:0-5060 GCA_036846385.1 Bacillota bacterium
CCTCCCATATTTCTCTTGCTGATTTCATGGTACCTCCTAATGTATTCGCTGTATTTATTAAGTAAAAGATTCAACTTTATGCTAATAATATAATCTATATTGTTTGATTTTGCAAGTTCTTTGGCAGAAATGATTTGTTTTTTTTTATTCTTGCATTAAAACTTGTATAATGAATATCCACTTCCAAACTTAATTTGATTAATAACTGAAATTTCAATGTCTTTATTATTCCATCCAATTTTTTATATATAATTTTTTTCTAAAAATAACTATAATTTTTATGCTCCGTCAAGAAAAATTATAGTTACTATAATATTTAATTAAGGATAATCAACAATTACATTTTTTAATCACCTTTTTATCTTCAAAACATATTATGTTATAAGAAATGTTTTAGTACAAACTAAAAATTGTCTATGTCAGATTTATTAATGTTAAAAATTAAGCTAAATAAAGGGAGTTTTAACAATGAGTTTTAATAGAAATTGCCACAAATGTCCGCCTGAAAAACAACAGCATGTACATGAAATCGAAGGAAATGTTCAAATCGGCGGGTGCAGAAACGAGCTTCACAGTCATTGCTTTGAAACTGAAACAGGAGAAGCAATTCCATGCGGTAATTCAAGTCATTATCATGATGTTGAATTTAAAACCAGCATTGATGATTGTCACTGCCATACATTTTGCGGAAAAACCGGACCGGCTATTCAGGCAGGTTTTGGAGAGCATATCCACCTGCTCGAATCCGTTACCTCATGCAATGACGGACACAAACATTGCATCAGAGTTGCTACCGGTACTGAAGAACCTGTAGGATGTTAAAAAACGGGCGAGAAATCTCGCCCGTAAAATTGTTATTCAATTATTATTATGTAATTATTATATATTACATTACAATTATCTTGTCTTTATCCCGTTAATATATGAATTTACAAATGTTGTGCTTCTCTCTGTTATATTTTGATTTCCTCCGTTTATACACCAGTCAAGTATAGCACCTCTTCCGACCATAACTATGTCCTTTACCATTTGCTCAGTTGAAATAGTTTTGATTATAATACCTTCAGCTTTTCCTTTTTCAACTAATTCCTTCATAATTTTATAGAAGCTTCTTTCAGGATTAACCATCCTGGAGCAAGCCTTAGGTTCCTTCATCATATATGAATAGGATACTGTTGTAAATTCCCGACCTAAAAAACTATACATCTGTATGCTATGCAATATCATGTCTTCAATTTTATTTAATACATCTTCATATTTTGATTCAAGCTGCATCTTTGTATAAAAATCACTGTATTCCTTATCCAAATGATCAGCCCACAGCAATACTATATCATCCTTGCTGGCAAAATGATGATAAAATGCACCAACAGACACGCCTGCAGATTTGGTGATTTCTTCAATTGATACATTGTAATATCCTTTTTCCTTAAATAGCCTTGTTGCATGATCATAAAGCAGTTGTTTTGTGTTTTGTGATTGTATCATTCTTTTATTGGATTTTTTATACATTTCCCTAAAACCTCTTTCACTTTTATTATTATGATACTATTTTAACATATATTTCTAGTTTATGAAAGAGGAAATTAACGTTTTTATCCCTTTGATTATCTACATATTACTTATCACAATTATAGATTATTGTTTATATATTTTACCTTCCTTCATTACAAAATCACATACGGAAATAGCCTCCGGATCCTCCATAATATCTCTGCTCCAAGCAGCTATATCCGCTATCTTTCCTGGTAACAGAGCTCCTAAATCCGATCTGCGGATAATTTTGGCATTGTCTGAGGTTGCGGCCTTCAGTACTCTTAATGCAGGAATATCATTGTTTCTCCAGCTTTTAAACTCTACCCAGCAGTCATAATTGTTATAAACCGCTACTATATCAGATCCGTAACCTAGCGGTACTCTTTCCTTCATTATCATGTCAATAATGATTTTTCTGCTCTCAATCAACTGTTCACCATATAATTTCAATTTATCTCTGAAAAATTTACTCTTAAGGGCAAGTTTTTCTTCATCGTTATGAATTACCTCCTCATATGGTGACAGTGTACATATAAGAATCGTTCCTCTCTCCTCCATTAATTTAGCCGTGCTTTGTTTTAACAATGCTCCATGTTCTATTTCTTGAACTCCAAGCTTAATAAGCTTTTCTATTGCCTCTGCAGTATATGCATGAGCAGCAACGTAGCTTCCGAAGGAATTTGTTGTTTCAACGATTGCTCTTATCTCATCATCATCAAATTGGGGATTTACCGGACTGTCATTAGGAGACCCAAAACCTCCTGCTGCCATTATTTTTATAAAATCAGCTCCATATTTAAATTGTTTTCTTACCATTGTCTTGCATGCATCAACACCATTGCCGACAGCGACACATGCTTTCTCCATTATTTCCGATAAATATGGATTGGTAGTTGTATACTGAGAAAAATCCCAATGCCCTCCGCTGATATTTAATGCATGCGGAGCTACAATCAATCTTGAAGCAGGAAACATACCTCTGTCAATTGCTCTTTTGGCATCCATTTGTCCGAATCCCATAAATGCAGAGCCGATTGTTCTTATAGTTGTAAAGCCTCCCTCCAGTGATTTCATGGCACAATAAACGGTATTTAATGTCTTCATTTCATCAGAATCAGTCAAAGCATATGTCCCTAAAGCATTAGGTCCGACAAAATCAAAATGCACATGGGAATCAATTAAACCGGGGGTAACTGTTAAATTTGATAAATCTACAACAATTGCATCCTCCGGACATTCTAAATCCTTACCTACTGCAGCAATATACTCTCCTTCTACAAGAATCTTTACATCATCAAGCAGCACCTGATTGATACCGTCGAAAAATTTACCGCATACAATAAATTTTTTGTAATTTTTCAATTAATAGTCCTCCTTTTATTTGTTTTAAAGCTTAATTTAGCTTGTTGACGAGCGTCTTATGAGATGATAAAAGTGTTACAATAACAAGGGAAATTAAAGCTACCGGGAAAGCAACTATTGCACTTCCAATACCGAAAGGTTTTCCGAGAATTTCCCAAATAAGTGTTGTACCTGAGCCTAGTATCATCGATGTCAGACCGGCTGATTTTGTGACACGAGGCCATATTAAAGCAGCTATTATAGCAGATGTCAAGCCGGCTCCGATCATAGTATATGACCAGTTCTGAACTGCTAATATACTCGGGAAAAACTGAAGTATAATATATGCCAAAATACCAAGCACCGGAGTAGACCAACGAGTAATTATTAATTTTTGTTTATCTGTAGCAGCTTTATTTATATATGATATATAAAAATCATACGTGATACTTGTAGCACCGGAGAGCAGATAGGATGTGGCAGTAGTAAGTATGAAGGCTGCTGCAGCTGCTAAAAGAATACCTCCCATGAAGGTTGGAATTACTGTCGTCATTGACATAAAAGCCATTCCTGCCTGTATATTTTTACCAAACATTGCACTTCCGATAAAAGCTATAATACCGACACAAGGTACAGCAATGCCGGTAAGAACCATCCAGCCGATTGCACCTATTCTTGCAGTTTTATCGCTTTTTGCCGCTGACATTCTCTGATAAAAGTTTTGATCGCCTATCAATAGTATAATTAATGGTAAATATCCTCCTATCCAGCCAAATAAATTTCTTCCTCCTGAAAAAGTTAGCTTAACGGGTTCAACTGCAGAAATAATATTTGACCACCCACCTCCTGCAGAAATACAGAAAGGAACTGCTGCTATACATGCTATTACTATTAAAAAAGCTCCTAATGCATCGGTATAAGCAACTGAGAATAGACCTCCAAACATAGCTATTACTATAATTATTATCGCACTTACAATTGTCCCGATATCAGTAGATAATCCGGTTGTAAGATTTAACACAAAAGCCAGACCTCTGTATTGGTATGAGCAAATACCTATAAACGCAATAAGAGTTACAACAAACCCAATCAATTTTGCAAATCGTCCGTATGTATTTTCTAAGATTTGAGAAACAGTATATGTATTAGAACGTCGAATGCTTTTATACAGAAAAAAGTAGACCGGACATACGACAAGATAAGGTATAGCCCAGCATACACCTGCCCATATACCGTAATTGTATGCCAGAGAGGTTCCTCCGCCCGTAACAGTTCCGCTGCCGACAGATGTTGCCATAAGTGTACCCATTAAAACAATCGGTCCCAGAGCTTTTCCTGCCAAAGCATAGTCGTCACTGCTTTTAATTTTTTTTGAAAAATAAGCTCCGAGGACTACCATAGAACCAAAATAAACTAAAACATAAATCAAAAGTATAGGCTTTGCAACAATTTCCATATAAACCTCCAATTATTTTATTTATTAACAAATGCTATTTACTGATAACCTAATTTCTAATTATGAATAATCATAATAAAATACTCTTCTACCTCCCCCCGGGTTAAAAAATAGCATAGGTACAATATCCATATAACGTTTTCAAATTCACTAAATGCTATATATAAATCGCAATTGGAAAATTTAAAGTTACTGACTAATTTGTTTACCTCAATTAAGATTACCGAATACGATCTCCGAATCAATTCTGTCAATTTAATTTTACTATAATTTTTCTGACATGTCAATTATAACTTATTTTTATTAATAATATTTTATATATATTTAAGAAATTTCGCTTATATTCGACCAAATGCCCGTTCAATATACATCAGTATATTATTTGTAATCAGAATTCATTGATTAGGAAATAATGGCAAAAGATTACGTTCATGCGCAATCCTCTTTTTTATTGAATAGGAAATAAAATTTTCTTATTCAATAAAAAAAGAAGCATAGAATAATGTATAAAATGCCATTATTTATGCTTCTTGAATAATTTAAGGGTTATGCACCTTCAAACAGTGTCTCAAATTCCTTACCTGATATTGTTTCCTTTTCTAATAATGCATGTGCCACTCTTTCCAGCTTCTCCATATTATTGCTTAATAAGGCTTCGGTTTTATGATATGCATTATCTATTATCTTCCTCATTTCAGAGTCTATTTTTGCAGCAACCTCTTCACCG
>DAIUCB010000219.1:0-5038 GCA_036846385.1 Bacillota bacterium
TGGAAGAGGAGAGAAAACAACGGTTTTTTTGTCATTTTTATTTTTTTTCGGAATTGCTACAAAAACATTAGTATTTGAAATGTCTGTAATAGGTTGGCTTTATACAATATTAGTTTCAATATTAGTTTCGGTTATTGCAAATTCATTAATGCCTATAGGAATAAAACATGTAGGGTCTACAGTTACTTCAATTGTAGGAATGTTTGAGCCGATAACAAGTGTTATAATGGGTATATTATTTTTAAGCGAGCCCTTTACCTTTAAAAATATGATTGGAAGCACCTTCATTATAATTGCAGTATTAACTCTTACTTTAGCAAAGGAAGAAAATGTAGAGAATATAATAAAATGATTATAAAATAAAAATTACTATTAAGATTTGAAAGTTGCTATCTTAAAGGTAATTTTATTTTTACTACATATTTTCAAATTAATTTAAGTCAAAAGATTAGTTAGGCTTTTTTTGCGGTGTTGACGGCACCTTAATAGATGGTGCAGCAGCAGATTTTTTTGGGGATTCTTTCTTTTTTTTCAACTGTTTATTTGGATTTTTGTCTCCCATTTTTTAAATCTCCTTTCTATTTAATTTATAAGTACGTAAAACATACAGTCTTTACCTAATAAAAAACTGTACTGTAAAAACGAATTTATGTCATTAATATTCAGCACTATGAAAATATTATACCATATATATTATCAATGTCAAATTTACTTGCTAATGAAATATTGAGTTAAATAAAGCATTTGACAAGTTTAAGCATAAATAGTCAATTTATATCTTGAATTTGTAGTTTAAAGTTTTTATTCTATTCATTTTTTGTTATTGTAAATGTAAAGTGTAAAATAACTGATAATAGTTCCAATTATAATTGCGGCAACTATATCGGAAGGATAGTGAACATATAAGTAAAGTCTTGAGAATGCAATAATAAATGCCCCCAGAAAAGCAATTATACCCATTTTTTTATTTGTATAAAATATTATCATTGCTGAAGCAAAGGATGTCATTGTATGACCTGAAGGAAATGAAAAATCAGTTGGTCTGGGTATCAGAAGAGGAATATTTATATAAATATCGCTGGGTCTGAGTCTTGCTACAAAAGGCTTCAACGTAATATTTCCTATTATTAAGCATAGTAATAATGAACAAAACAAAAGTAACCCGGATGTTCTATACTTCTTGCTTACAGTAAAGATAATTGCTATTACAATCCAGATAAAACCACCATCGCCAAGACCGGTAATAATGGGCATTATTTTATCCAGCACATCGTATCTCATGTTAGCTCTTATAAATTCCAGAACACTATAATCTATATAATTTATCAAATTCATATCATCTCAACCTTTTTGATTAAATTCTTGTTAATGCTGTCACCGACTAATTTTCCCGTAGAAAAAGCAGCCTGTATATTGAATCCTCCTGTCTCTCCGTCAATATCTATTACTTCTCCCGCAAAATAAAGGTTTTTAATTATTTTAGATTCCATTGTTTTAGAATTTATTTCTTCTGTTGATACTCCGCCTTTTGTTACCATAGCAGTATTATAATCTCCCAATCTGATTACTTTCATAGGGTAATTTGACAAAAGCTCTGTCAGCTTTTTCCTGCTGCTTTTATCTAACTCACTGCATATTTTACAATCACTGATTTTCGATAGCTCCAAAATTTTTTCTGCTAAACGTTTAGGAATATTTAATTTAAATATTACGGTTTTAACATTAAGCTTTCCGGATATCATAATTTCCTGTTCTAAAAAGCTTTTAAATTCATCATTATTACTAAACCCGGTAAAGTTTACTTTTAATATATCACCCGTCTCTATATACCGAGAATTATTAATAATAATCGGACCTGAAATATTTTTATGGGTAAATAACATATCCCCCTTAAAGCTGTTAATTTTTTTATTATTTCTCCATATAGTCAGTTGGATATCCTTGCATGAAACTCCGGATAAATCCTGGAAGTTATAATTTTCAATATAAACAGGAGTAAGAGCAGGTTGTGTTTTTTCAATTTTGTGACCTAAGTTTTCTGCAAAAATATAACCGTCACCGGCAGAACCTGTTTGAGGATAAGATTTGCCTCCTGAGGCAATTATCAAAATAGGACATTCGAATAAAGTATCCGATGTCTTAACGATAAAAAGCTTATTTATAAAATCATATTCAACTTTTAAAGCTGATTTATTATATATTATATCTACATCATTTTCCTTGCATTTTTTTATCAAAGCATTCAATATATCAATAGCTTTTAAGGATTTTGGAAATACCTTTTTGTCATCTCTTATAATACTCTCTACACCCAGCTCCTCAAAAAATTTAATTGTATCCTCACAGGTAAAATTATATAGGGCAGGTTTTATAAACCTACCCTTATTTCCATATCTGTTCAAAAACTCATTTAAATCACAGTGGTTAGTGTAATTACACTGACCGGCACCTGATATAAGAAGCTTTTTACCCGGTGTAGAATTTTTCTCCAGTATTAATACCTTCTTATTTTTAATTGATATTGCACTAAAAAGTCCTGCAGGGCCGGACCCTATTATAATTACATCATAATTATTAACCATGTTAAATTTTAAAATAGTACCTCTCTCTTTTTTATACTTTCAAAATAAATATTTTTATGATTATTAATATATATTGTATAATATCCTTAAATAATACTATTATTTATTGAAGCATTATACTTACAGCTACAAATTCTCCGCCTTGTGAAACTGCATAGCTCATAATAATACTGCCTTCTCCGATATCCTTTATATATCTTGTCTCACCTGCAGTATTAAATATTTTTGTTGAATTTGCAATTTTTAAATATACTAACTCCGTTTGACCGTTATCCTTGACATTTTGCATCATAATCAGCTTGTCGGCAGTATTAATAAATACTACCTTGCCCGAAAAGCTTTTTGCTGTTTGAATTTCCGAAGTTTCAATAGTTACTATTTGATTTCCTGAAGTATTTATATTAACCAGGTAACCCAATCTTAAGTCATAAATAGTTGAATTTTTACTGCCTATATTTATTTTTACATTGCTGCTGATTTCATACTCTTTAATATTTCCGCTTACATCTGCAATTTTAATTTTACTCTGAGGAGCAATCAGAATTTCCTTTATTGTGCCGCTTGCCTCTGCTTCGGCAGCATTGGTATTCACCTTAATCATTTCATCATATTCTGTGGTAACTGTTACATCATCACCTACTCTGACTTGATCAAAGCTTGAATCTGCAATGTTTCTGGTAACCTTAGTATCGGAGGTATATTCAAATGTCAGAAGCTTTCCGTCCTTTTTGCTCTTGATTGTTAATTTTATCGGCAGATTGCTGTAATCTATAGCTGTGATTTTTCCCTCGTAATTTTGAATCCTTCCGACAGAATTAATCTGGTAAACTACATCATTTTTTATCATTAAAGTCACCAGATCTTTTTCAACAAGATTTTTAAGAAGTGTTTCTTTACCGTCAAGATATATTTTAACATTGTCATTTGGAACATCATATGTAAGCTTATTCTTATTCGCATCAATTATAGTAATTTTTGAAGGCGGAGAAAAAGCTATATAAGAAATAGTTCCGTTTACTATCTTTGTTAAACTGTCTGCATTTATTACTCTTGCAATTCTTTTGTCATCAATTTTACATGTGACAATCATATCCTTTTGAATTTTTGAAATTTGGGTAGTTTTACCGTTTAAATTTATTTGTGTGTCGTTATTTACTCTGGCGATTACATTTTCACCGGTTTCTGTTTTGATATATATGTAGGATTCAACATCACCGATTGAAACCTCTGTTATAACACCGCTGATTGATGCAGTAGGTTTGAAGCTTTCAAAGGAAGGAGCTATCTTGTTATCCTTAATATACTCATATGCTCTGTCCATCATTGTAGCCATTATTGCTCTTGAGATATTGTCCTTTGGATTGATATTCTTATTTACATCACCTTTAACAATTCCTTTTTCATACATAACATAAATATACGGTCTTGCAGAGGCTGTAATTTCCGCAGCATCTTTAAACGGCAATGGAAAGGTCTTTAAATTTTTGGCTTCATCACCCAGTAACATAGCCTTTGTCAAAAGTACTGTAATTTCCTCTTTACATGCATTTTTAGTGATTATCTTTTCAGCAAACATGCTGTTTAAACCATTTTCTGACACTATTCCAAGCTCCAACGAAATAGAAAGACCCTCAAATGCCCATTCGTAACCGGAAGAATTTGTCATGTTTTTCAATGTGGTTTTATATTTATCAAATATTTGTTCCTTAATATCATCATCTATATCATACAATCTTGACATCATTACCAAAGCTTCCAGAACAGTTACATTAGCCTCCGGCTTGAAAGTTCCATTATTATAGCCGGTAACAAGTCCTAAATTTGCAACCTTATTTATATAATCCTTTGCCCAATGATCAGATATGTCCGTAAACGTCACAGCATTTACAGTTGAAGTTAATATAACAATTATTAATATTGTTAATGTCATTATTTTTATACATGTTTTTTTCCCTTTCATAAATACCTCCTATCCAATACCTGAATTTTATCTAAATTATAGCATAAAAATGGTTTTTTCGCAATCTAATTATTATTTATCCATGAAAAGCAAATAATAAATAAAAAAATAATAATTATTTTAAAAAAACATTGACAAAATAGATAATTGATAATATTATATAAAAAAACTTAATATCAAAAGCTATGATAGATGAAAGTAAATTTGAGGACACTAACAGGGAGTATTCGTCACTGACTGGAAGCGAATATTAGAAAAATCATTTTGAAGTTCCCTCTTGAGCTGCAGACTGAATTAAGTAGGTCGGGTCGCATTTTCTGCGTTACAGGAATAGAATATCAGATAAATAATCTCGTATTTGAAAAGTGCGGCAATAAAATTGCTGAAATTGGGTGGTACCGCGGAACAGTTGAATTATAACCTTTCGTCCCTATATGTTACATATATGGACGAAGGGTTTTTTTATTTACTGATTTCTATAATTCTTTGATTTATT
>DAIUCB010000220.1:0-5036 GCA_036846385.1 Bacillota bacterium
CCAAAAATTAATAAGGAATTCAATATATTCAGGCATTGTTAAATTAGCTCTATTCTCAACGTCAAATTTTGAAAAAGCCGTCAACAAATATTCATCATAAACAATAGTGGAGCTTAATTTATATTTTATTTTTTTTCCTCCTTTTCTTCTTTCTACATTTTTAGCAACAATATCCTCTGAATCAGATTGCTCGACTATGTATTTATCAAGTTCTTCAGTATTGTTACCACATATTTTTTTTATGAAAATACCATTGAGTGAGTGCTCTGATATCATCTTATTGTCAACCTGAGTATCAAAGTATTCATTAAAGCCAATAACCTTATATCCATCTTCTTTAAATATATCACCCTCTTTAATAATTACATTGCTGCCATCAATGTCTATCTTCACATTCTTTAGTTTATTAACGTAAATCCATATTGAAAAATAAATAATAATAAGGATAATTACGCACGAAATACCTATCCATAGATTGCATTTTTCACAAGTGGCGGGAAGAAAATTGAACAAATAGATAAATGATATTATACCTGAAAGAAAGAAAATCGACAGAGCAAAGGGTTCACACAGAGAAATCGGAAATAGCATAAGATTTCATGTTAACCTTGGGAAAAATCAAGGTATTAGACCGGGAGATATCCTAGGAGCTATAGCAGGTGAATGTGATATACCGGGTACCGATATAGGAGCAATAGAAATCCTTGACAATTATTCATTTTTCAATGCTGCAGCAGAGCATAGAGATGCAATACTCGGCAGAATGGAAGGCTCACAAATTAAAGGTAAGGATGTTATTGTTGAAGTATCAAAAGAAAAGAAATCAAAATTTGGCAACGATGACAGAGGATATAGATTTAAAAAAGATAATGATTTTAAATCAACAAGGAAAAATCAAAGTCAAAGCTACAGAAAAAAATATTAAAAGCTATTGACAAAAGTAAAACAAAAATATATAATTTATAAAAATTATGAACTGAGACGGACCGAGTAAAACAGATACAATATTTCAGAGAAGGATTGCCATGGCTGTAAGCATCCCAATATACGACTGTTTGAAAACTAGTCCTGAGTTAAATCCGAAAATCTGATATGATTTAGATATAAGGATTTGGTATAGATGCCTTAAATCATTTGAGAAGTAAGTAAGGTGGAACCACGATGGTAAGCTCTCGTCCTTAAACATTATTGTTTATTGATGAGAGCTTTTTTAATTAAAAAAAATAAATGGAGGAATAGAAATGATTAAATTAACATTACCTGACGGAAGCGTCAGAGAATATGAAAATAACATCAAGGCTGCTGACGTTGTGAAAGGAATCAGTGAAGGTTTAGCGAGAAGTGTTGTAGGAGCAAGCTATAATGGAAAAACAATAGATCTTCAATATGAAATAAAAGAAGACGGAAGTATTAAATTTTTAAAATTTGATGATAAGGACGGAAAGGATATATTTTGGCATACATCATCTCATATACTGGCTCAAGCAATTAAAAGAATATGGCCTGATGTAAAGCTTGCAATAGGACCTGCCGTAGACAACGGTTTTTATTATGATATTGATTTAGAACATAGGATAGTACAGGAAGATTTCGATAAAATAGAAGCGGAAATGAAAAAAATAGTAAAAGAAGGCTATATTATTGAAAGATTTGAGCTTCCAAGAACAGAAGCAATTAAGCTTATGGAGGAAAAGAAAGAACCCTACAAGGTTGAATTAATTCAAGATTTACCTGAGGATGCAATAATATCCTTTTATAAGCAGGGTGAATTTGTAGATTTATGTGCAGGACCTCACCTTGAATCAACTAAAAAACCTAAAGCTATGAAGCTTTTGAGTATAGCAGGAGCTTATTGGAGAGGAAATGAAAAAAATAAAATGCTGCAGAGAATATACGGTATATCATTTGAAAAGTCAAAGGATCTGGAAGATTATATCCGTATGCTAGAGGAAGCTAAAAAAAGAGACCACAGAAAACTCGGCAGGGAGCTTGAATTGTATTTTATGTCAGAAGAAGGACCGGGATTTCCATTCTTTTTACCTAAGGGTGTTGAAGTTAAAAATGAATTGATGAAATACTGGAGAGAGGTTCATAAAAAAGCCGGATATATGGAAATTGAATCTCCTATAATATTAAACAGACACCTTTGGGAAGTGTCAGGACATTGGTACAATTATAAAGAAAATATGTATACAACAATAATTGATGAACAAGATTTTGCAATAAAGCCAATGAACTGCCCCGGTGGTATATTAGTGTACGCAAACAGTATGCATTCTTATAAAGATTTCCCCTTAAGATTAGCAGAGGTTGGCAGAGTTCACAGACATGAATTGTCAGGCGCTTTACATGGATTAATGCGTGTAAGAGCATTTACTCAAGATGATTCTCATATATTTATGCTTCCTGAGCAAATAAAGGATGAAATTAAAGGAGTTGCAAATTTAATAGATGAAATGTATAAAACTTTCGGTTTCTCTTATCATGTTGAGCTTTCAACAAGACCTGAAAAGTTTATGGGAGATATAAAAGATTGGGATATGGCTGAAGCAGCTTTGAAGGCAGCTTTAGAAGAATTAGGACTTGATTTCGTTATAAATGAAGGTGACGGTGCATTCTACGGACCTAAAATTGATTTCCATCTGACAGACTGTATAGGAAGAACATGGCAATGCGGAACAATACAGTTAGATTATCAAGAACCACAGCGGTTCGAGCTTGAATATATAGGAGCAGACGGACAAAAGCACAGACCTATTATGATTCACAGAGTAGCCTTTGGAAGTATTGAAAGATTTTTGGGTATATTGATAGAGCAATATGCCGGAGCATTTCCGACTTGGCTTGCACCTGTACAGGTAAAAATACTGCCGATTTCTGATAAATTCAACGAATATGCAGACAGAGTAAAAAATCAATTAGGTGAAATAGGTATCAGGTCTGAGGTTGATTCAAGAGCAGAAAAAATCGGATACAAAATCAGAGAAGCACAGCTTGAAAAGGTTCCGTATATGCTTGTAGTAGGTGAAAAAGAGGCTGAAAATGGCACTGTATCAGTCAGAGAAAGACAAAAAGGCGATATAGGAAGCATGAACATTCAGGAAATTAGTGAATTAATAATAAATAAAATAAAAGCAAGAGAAAATGATTCGCCTCAATTAATATAAAACAATGGGAGGTAGCTATGAGTAAGGCATATTCCGGGGATATTCAGTATCATATAAATATGAAGAAGGGTGATATAGGCAAATATGTTATATTGCCCGGGGACCCAAAAAGGTGCAAATTGATTGCAGAGCACTTTGATAATGCTGTTATGGTTGCAGATCACAGGGAATTTGTGACCTATACCGGCTATCTTGACGGTGAAATGGTAAGTGTAACATCTACCGGCATAGGAGGTCCCTCGGCGGCAATTGCTATGGAGGAGCTTGCCAATATCGGTGCGGATACCTTTATACGTGTCGGTACATCCGGCGGTATGAAATTAGATGTAATGGGCGGTGATTTAGTTATCGCCACAGGCGCTATACGTATGGAGGGAACCGGAAGGGAATATGCGCCGATGGAGTTTCCTGCAGTAGCAAGCTTTGATGTTACCGGTGCTCTTGTTAAAGCAGCAGTAAGCTTAGACAAAAAATATCATGTTGGAGTAGTACAATGCAAGGACTCATATTACGGTCAACATGAGCCTGCTGATAAGCCTGTAGGCTATGATCTTTCTAACAAGTGGGAAGCGTGGCTGAGGCTTGGAGCATTGGCTTCCGAAATGGAATCAGCGGCATTATTTATTGTGGGTGCGTACCGTAAGGTTCGTGTCGGTACTGTGCTGAATGTAGTCGCAAATCAAGAAAGAAGAAAGCTTGGCTTAGAGGATCCGCAAAATCATGATACCGAAGCTGCTACTAAAGTAGCAATTGAAGCAATTCGATATTTAATCAAAGAAAATAAAAGCTAAAATTAAAAGATATTTATTAATTCTAATCTTATTTTAATTTAAAGCTAAAGATTGATTAATTCAATTGATATATATTTATACCATAAGATACGAGAAAAAATTATGGAGGATAAATATTATGATAACATTGGAACAGATTGATGAGTTAAGAAACAGAGTTAATGTGACATATGAGGAAGCGAAAAGCACATTAGAAAAAAATGACGGAGATTTGATTAAATCTATTATTGAGCTTGAGAAAAGGAAGGGAACAAGAAAAAGAGATTATAACAAGGATGGATTTACAAGCTTTGCTGATAAGCTTCTTGAGCTGAAGTTTTTGGTAAAAAGTAAAAATGGGAATACTTTAATCGATGTACCGGCAGTTCTTGTATTATTAGCATTCATTGTAGCATTTTGGGTCGTAATACCGGGTATTATTTTAGCTTTACTTACATCATGCAAAATGAGAATATACAGAGATAAAAATTCAATAAACGTACATGGAATAAAGAGAAATATGCAAAATGCCGTAGAAAAAATTAAGGTTAAATCTGAAAAAATCATTAATGATGATATGGATGATAACAAAGGTAATGATGATTCAGAGAATAATGAGATAATAATCGAGTAAAAGAATACAAATACACTATTAATAATCAGATGATAATCAACATATCAGGTATTCCGGTGCCTGATATTTGTATTTTAAATTTAAATTTGATTAAGAATCAGTAAATAATTGATATTTTAACGAAATGATATTATAATGTTTTTAGAACTGACATAATAAAATTTAATATAATATTGGGGGAATAATGGATATAAAAAAGAAAATTCTAATTGTTGAGGATGAACATAAAATAGCTCGTTTTCTTGAGCTTGAGTTAAAATATGAAGGCTATGAGGTTGAAATTGCCGATAATGGTAGAGACGGACTTGAGAAAGGGAAAAGCGAGGATATCAATTTGATAATTCTTGATTTAATGCTGCCGGGGCTTAGCGGTATAGAGGTATGCAGAAGAATCAGGCAGACATCAGATGTGCCGATTATTATGCTTACTGCGAAGAAGTGGGTTGCGAGGTGTGGGATGTGCTG
>DAIUCB010000221.1:0-5023 GCA_036846385.1 Bacillota bacterium
AAAGCTCAATGTTGAAAAGGCTCAAGCCGGTTATGATTATGCAGCAAATATTTATGATAATGCCAAAGGACTATATGCAGAAAAAGCTATTTCAGAAGCAAGCTTTAATGAGGCTGAATTAAATTATAATTTAGCAGCAAAGGAATTAGAGCAAGCAAAGGAGCTTTTGAAAAAAGCACAGGGCGGTGCCAGAACCGAGGATATTGATGCTGCAAAAGCTCAATATGAATTGGCAAAAACTAATTTCGATGCAATTTCAAAGCTATATAATGAATCAAGCATTGCTTCTGATATCTCAGGCTATGTAACAGATATATTGTATGAGGTCGGAGAAATGGTTCCTCAAGGCTATCCTGCAATACTTGTGCAAAGTACAGGTCAAATAATAAATATCGGCGTTACACAAAATGACATTGAAAAGCTATCAATAGGCATGGACGCTAAAATAAATATTAATGATGCTGTCTATTCGGGAAAAATCATAAGCATAAATCAGATTACGGATGAAAGCTCAAGAACCTTCAGTGTAGATATATCAATCGGTGATGATAATAAAAAGCTATATATCGGTTCAATCGGTAAAGTCGAAATCGTGACAGGAAGCAATCAGGGTATTTGGCTGGAAATACCTTATATTTTAAATGATGGCGTCGATTATGTCTACGTTGTTGAGAACAATACTGCAATCAGAAAAAACATCAAAATAATCGAAATAAAAGATGATAAGGCTTCTGTCTCCGGCTTATCGGATAAGGATGTTCTTATTACAAAGGGAGAAAAACAGGTTAAAGACGGGTATATAGTAGAAATTATCAATAATAAGTAGGTGAAGCTATGAAAAGATTTATAACATTTTTATTAGATAAAAAGTATATTGTTATTGCTGCCTTTGCATTAACCATGATTTTCGGAGCTATAACCTATTATTATTTACCTCGGCAGGAAAACCCCGATATAACAAGTCCTGCTGCTTTAATTACTGCTGTTTTCCCGGGAGCCTCCGCTAATGATATTGAAACACTTGTTACAAAAAAAATCGAAGAGGAAGCTGCGAAAATTGACGGAATTGAAAAAATAGAGGCAATTTCAAATGATAATTTCAGTGCAGTTATTGTTACTATAAATTATTCTGTAGATAAGGAAAAGCAATGGAATAATCTGAAAAAATATATCGAGGATATCAAGGATGAACTGCCTGAAGGCTGTTATGAGCCTGTCATTGACACAGATTCTATGGTTGAAACTGCAGGAATGCTGTTAAGTATATCGGGAGAAAACTTTACCTATGATCAGCTTCAAAATTATGCCGATGACTTAAAGCTAAATCTCATCAATATAGAAGGAATAAATAAAATAGAAACGGCAGGAGATGTAAAGAAAAGGGTTTATGTTGAAATAGATGCTATGAAGCTGAATTTATATTCTGTGTCGATTGAAGATATTTATAATTTATTCAAGGCACAAAATCTGGAAATCCATCCGGCTCAATTAAAACCGAATCAGGGAAAATCAATGTTAAGGTTCCGGGCAGCTTCGAATCTCTTGAGGATATACAAAATATGATTATAGCCGTATCGGAAAAAGGCGGAATAGTAAGACTGAGGGATATTTCAGATGTAAGCTTCAAAGAACCGGAGGATGTAAAAAAGATATATAGCAAGGGTAAAAATGCTGTTGTTTTAGCTGCTTATTTTAAAAGCGACAAAAATATCGAGCTGCTTGGTGACAAAATAGATTTGGGCATAGAAAAAACAAAAAAAGTAATACCTGATGAAATATCAATCGACAAAATCACATTTCAGCCCGATGATGTAAGATATGCATTAAATGATTTTATTTTGAATTTGTTTGAAGGCGTATTGTTTGTAATAATAATAGTATTTATAGGAATGGGTATCAGAAATTCGGTGATAGTTTCAATTTCTCTGCCTCTGTCCATATTTGCCACATTTATAATAATGTATATGCTTAAAATCGATTTGCAGCAAATTTCAATTGCAGGTCTGATAATGGCTGTCGGAATGCTTGTTGATAATTCAATAGTTGTAACTGATGCTATTCAGGTAAAAATAAATGAAGGCTTTTCAAATAATGAAGCAGCATTAAGCGGGGTAATGGAATCGGCAATTCCCGTCTTTACATCCTCATTAACAACAATTGCAGCCCTGGCAACACTGTTTGTATTGCCGGGAGAGGCAGGTGAATTTATTAAATCAATGCCTCTCGTTATTATTATAGCTCTTTTAATTTCATATTTTGTATCTGTTTTAGTAGTTCCTGTATTTGCAGCCATCTTTTTTAAGAAAAATATTAAGCTGGAAAATACAAACAGCAAAACCAGAGCATTATTTACTAAGCTGCTTAATAGATCAATGATTTATAAAAAAACTGGCATTGCTTCTGTTTTTATAATTTTATTTATTACCGTTATGGTTGCTTTATATGTACTGCCATTGGAGATATTTCCTTATACAGATAAGAATTATATCTATATAGATGTAGTGAATCAAAGGAAAGGTGACATATCGAGCACCTATGACATATCAAAAAAAATTGAAACACTGCTTGCTGATGAGCCCGCCGTAATGAACGTTTCAACTGTTGTAGGCGGTTATATGCCTAAGTTTTATCTGACAGCTCCTATCGGTACAGATTCCGAAGATTTTGCTCAGATAATTATCAGGTTCGACTTGACCAAGGATAAAACCTTTGGAAAAAATAAAGAAAAATATATGATGTACCTTCAAAATAAATTAAATGATTCTATTATAGGTGCTGCAATGGATGTGAAGCTCCTTGCAATTACTGCCCCCGGTGCAGATATCGAAATTTTTGTAACAGGACAGGATAGGTCGATATTGGCTGATATTGGCGATAATATAAAAAATGATCTTATAAAAATAGATGGATTGTATAATGTAAATAATACTGCCGTTGAAAATAAGCAAGAATATTACATAAATGTTAACAATGATGTGGCTACCTTGATGGGCTTGACAAAATATGATATCCAGCGTCAAATCAATTTAGCCTTGAGCGGCTCTGATGCTACAATTTACAGGTCAAAGGGAAAGGAATATAAAATATTTCTTAAATCAAATATATCAAAGGTGACAGACCTGGAAAACTTTAAAATTAAATCCTCTGTTACAGGCAATAAAATTATGCTTAAGCAAACAGCTGATGTCGGTCTCCAAAGCTCAATGCCAAATATTACGAGATATAACAGAGCGCCTGTAGTAAAGGTAACCGCAGAGGTCAGCTCAGGCTACAGCACTCAGCTTATACAAAAAAGAATCGAAGATATCATCTCAGAAAAATATTCTGATTCAAAGGTGAATATTTCATATGGAGGTGAAAAGCAAACAATATTAAAATATCTGAAGGGTCTCGGCATAGCAGCTTTAATATCTCTTGCCGCAATATTTGTTATACTTATGATTCAATTCAGTTCAATCCTGCAGCCTTTAATAATATTGATGACTGTACCTTTGTCCGTCATAGGCTCCATATTCGGACTTTGGTTATTCCGGCAGCCATTTTCCTTTACCGCAGGACTTGGGCTTGCCTCATTGATTGGTATCGTAGTAAACAATGCCATATTGCTCATAGATTATATAAACAGAGCAAGAAAGGATGGTCTGTCAATCGAGGAAGCATGCAAAAGCTCTGTAAGCAGGCGTTTCAGACCTATTATGCTGACAACCGTAACTACTGTAGTCGGTTTGATACCCCTTGCATTTTCGGGCAGCTCATTTTTTACTCCCCTCGCTGTAACGCTAATGACAGGACTAATGGTTTCAACACTTCTGACTTTAATTGTAATACCTACCTTATATAGTCTGATTGAGAAGGAAGCTATTTTGAATAAATAGATAAAAATATCAGAAAAATATGAAATCTAAATAATCCGAAAAAAATATTCATTAAAATTTCAACAGCTTTCCTTGGTTTAAAATACAAAGCTCATAAGGTTTCATAATAAATCAATAAAACCGCATGAAAGATATATAAGAATTCATGCGGTTCTTATTTCATTTTTAAGGTATATAAATCATTTCTGAGATGCTTTAGTAAGGGAAGCTCATTTCTTGCTCTTGAAACTGATTCAAGATTTATTTCTTGAATTAAGCAACCTGCATTTTCATCCATTTTTGCCAATACATTTCCCCATGGTGATACTACAATTGAGTTTCCGTAAGAAATATAGCTTGATTCGTAATCTCTTGCAGGTGCAACTCCGATAGCATAGACCTGATTGTCGAGAGCTCTTGCCTTAAACAAGGTTTCCCAATGAGCCGGACCGGTTGTCATGTTGAATGCGCCCGGTATAATAATAACCTCTGCACCTTCCAGAGCCATCAATCTGCTCAGCTCAGGAAATCTGATATCGTAGCATACAGCAAGACCGATTTTACAAAATTCTGTATCAAAAACAGTGACTTTGTTTCCCGGTGACAATACATCAGACTCCTTAAAATACTGTCCGCCCTCAACATTTATATCAAATAAATGCATTTTTCTGTGCTTAGCGATTTGCACTCCATTTCTGTCAAATACATAGGACGTATTATAAACACTGTTTCCGTCAAGCTCAGGCACTGTACCACCAACTAAATATATCCCGTTGGCTGCTGCTGCATTGCTTAAGGCTCTGTGGATCATACCGCCTTCTGCTTCTCCATACTCTCTGAATTTGGAGGTATTATAAGGGCAACAAAACATTTCAGGCAATATTACAATATCCGCACCCTTCACTGAAGATTTTTTAATTAATTGTACAGCTTCATGAATATTCTTGTCCTTGTCGTCATATACTTTAGTTTGCAAAATTGCTATATTGAATTTTTTCATCAGAACCTCCTCAGTATTTATAGGTTTATTTAATCATTTCCACAACATTATCATAATAAATACCTTAATAATTGACTGTTATTATAATATGTCGGCTATTGTTCAATTCTTATTTATTATATATTTTTCGAGCCAATTTCCTATTTCCCTGCCAATTTCTTCACAATTC
>DAIUCB010000222.1:0-4996 GCA_036846385.1 Bacillota bacterium
GTATTTAAAATCAATTCACCCTTTTTAACTGATTTTATCTTTTTTATTACATTTCCTGCTAAAGGGGTTGCTCCAAAAGCGGCAACAATAAGTGTAAATCCATAGCTGCTTAAATAATAGACTGTTTCATCACCGGAAAATGGTATATTTAAAATGCCGAACATTCCTTTAATATATTCAAAACATTCTGTCATATTATTCGTATTAAATATTACAAAGCTTATTATCGTGAAAAAAAGAGTATATATATGCCCTGCAACAGACGGCAGCTTATTTAAAAGCTTATTTATAAATAATTTTTCCAAAATCAACAGTACACCGAAATATAATCCCCATATTATAAAATTCCAATTGGCACCATGCCATAAGCCTGTCAAAAACCAAACAACAATAACATTTCTAATCCATTTCAATGTACCTGCGCGATTTCCGCCCATAGGTATATACAAATAATCTCTAAACCATGTACCGAGAGATATATGCCACCTTCTCCAAAATTCCGAAATACTTCTGGATATAAAAGGGTAATTGAAGTTTTCAAGAAAGCGGAATCCGAAAAAACGTCCTAATCCGATTGCCATATCACTGTAGCCTGAAAAGTCATAATAAATTTGAAGCATAAAGGCTGCAGCAAAAATCCAATAAAATAAAATTGTGTTTTCATTCAGATTATAAAATACTTGCCCAAGCTCGCCTAATGTATTGGCAATCAGTACCTTTTTAGACAAACCGATAACAAATCGATTAACACCATAGGCAAAATCCGAAACAGTATGTTCACGCCGTGATAACTCCTGTTCGACTGTAGTATATCTGACTATAGGTCCTGCTATAAGCTGAGGGAACAAAGTCACATAAGAAGCAAAGGTGAAAAAGTTTTTCTGCACCTTGGCATTGCCGTTATAAACGTCTATAGTGTAGGATAATATCTGGAAGGTATAAAAGCTTATACCTATTGGCAGCGCCATTTTTAAAGGAGCTATTTCTAAATTTAATACCCTGTTTATATTTTCTATTAAGAAATCTGTATATTTAAAATATAATAAAACGATCAGACTAAAAATAATTGAGCAGATAAGCGGTAACCTCGCATATCTGCTCTTTCTTGATTTATCAATCCACAATCCGTGAAGATATCCCATCAGAGATGATACCAATATCAAAATTGAATATATCGGCTCACCGTAAAAGTAGAAAAATAAACTGGAAACGAGTAAAACATAATTCTTAAGCTTAAAGGGCATTAAAAAGTATAGCATTAAAACCGTCGGCAAAAAGTAGTATATAAAGCTTATACTTGAAAATACCATTTTATTTTTCCTTTAATTTTAGAAAAGCATCATGCAGGGCGCTTCCGGCATTATCACTCATTATCAAAACCACTACGTCACCGACATTGTCAACTATAACGTTTTTAGGATCTACTCCTACACATATCCATTTCCTCGGATCAGCATTTTCTTTGATTTCTTTTTTTATCTTTTCAATATCCGCATCCTTCTTTACCCTGATTAAGCATAAAGAATAAGCAGAGGTTGACATTATAGGCTCGGAAGCAATTGCCTCTTCAAACTCTATACCGTCTTTACCGAGAAAATACTTAGTTTTTTCTGTTGTTATTTTCGTAGTCTGCAGCCCATTTTTAACAAAATCCTTAAATTGATTATCTACATCCGCAGTTTCATATATCTTACCCAGAATGCTCTCAAGGCTTCCCTCTAGATTGTTATTTTTTATTGGATTTGTACCTGTATCCTTTGATTGACATGCAGTAAAGCTGATTACCAGAATCAATGTCAATATAATTAAATGTAATTTTTTCATAAATGTCTCCTTTTAAAATTATTATGCATGCATTTTCAATATATTAGACGATGTAATATTGATTATGTTCCATAATTGCTTTAAGTAATAATTTCCATCACTCTTAATAATTGCAGCTGCATAAATCCTAAAGTAATTGTATACCCTTTCTTATCCTAAGTTATTAATTTTTTTGACAAAATATTTATTAATACGCAAGAAAATAATAATATTAATAATTAATATGTAAATAATATTGTTAGTATTTTATTAATACATTTTTTATAAATATAACGCGTATTAAAAGTACAAAAATATAAAGATAAGAAAGGATATAAAAATGGATCTATTTAAAAACAAAAATCGTAATGAATTTGACAACAGAAATAAAAATGAATTTGATAGCAAAAATCGTAATGAGCTTGATAACAGAAACAGAAATGAACTAGATAATAAAAATCGTAACGAACTTGACAACAGAAAAAGAAACGAGCTAGATAATAAAAATCGTAATGAATTTAACAACAAAAACAGAAACGAACTGGATAATAAAAATCGTAACGAATTTAGCAACAAAAACAGAAACGAATAAATGTAATTTTTCGAATGTGTTGTCATATCTTTGATAAGCTCAGTATAAAAACAGAGGATCAGCAGAAGAACCCATTGAAATTTCAAGGGGCTTTTCTGCCTCCTTAAAATTAGCTCATCATAACAGTAGGATATCTCTACGGTCAAGTTTATTATAAGTTATGTACCAATGTACCTTACTCAGCACTAATCAAATATAAGCTCAAGATTTTTCGCCTTTATAACAGCATCCATAACATTATTGACATTCAGCTTTTGATATGCCATCTTTGTATGGTATCGTACTGTATTGATTGACAAGCCTGTCAGTTCAACAACTTCAGCATTCTTGTATCCCTTTGCAAGAAGCTCCAAAATGTGTTTTTGCTGTCCGGATAGCTTTATGGGCTTCAATTCAATGGCAGTCGCTATACCTTTATATCGTTTAGATTGTTCATAAGCGGCAATATATACTTTTTTTAGAAAAACTCTTTTATTCACATCCGTTGTACTTTCAATGTCTGCTTTTTTAACAAGTTTTTTTAAGATAGGTAAAATTGATTTTCCTTCATCTGCAAAAACCCTTATATATCCATAGGGTTCCATATCAGATAAAGTTTTTTGAAGTATATCATATGCTTCTTGCTTGTTGCCTGTCATCTGCATTATTACAGCCAGCAATACAGCAGCCTCAGCTGCATCAAGAACCCTGTGATAATCAGTACACAGCTTCCATATTTTTTGGCATAAAGTCTTCGCCTTATCATATTCACCCAGTGCAACATACGCCCTGATGGTAGTGAAATGCAGAAAAATTTTATGCAGCTGCGGATTGTAGGATTCGGTAATAAAATAATTTTCAAGCCACTCCTTTGCAGCTGCCTTATCACCGTCCAAAAGTCTGAGCTTCGTTTCGTATGCAGATAATACGGGAAGAAGGTATAAAATCTTGTTCGTTTTTAATAAAGCTGCAATCTCCTTCCTCAGCTGTGCAGACTCAACTTCCTTTCCCATTGAATTTAAGCAGACGGCAATCTGCATTTTTGATAAAAATATTAGCTCAGGCGAGTCGGTTATCGGATTAAGTGATACTAGGGCAAGGGCATCATGAATTTGATTTTGTTCATATAACAGTGCGGAGCGTATACCGGATTCAATGATATCATAATCGCTGCCAAGCAAAGAAAGAAATACATGTCGGAATTCAGCTAAATTTTCCTCTGTATTTTGTGCATAATGAGAAAAATCCCGATACGCCCTATGGAAGTAGGGAATGTTGTGGCTAATGATTTTTGGAATATTTGAAGGGTTAACATCGAGCAAAACATCAGATTTCAATCTGTAAAACTGTTCAATGAATGTATATCTCGGGTCGACAGTATACAGAAAAACTGCATTTTCAAGAAATGCTTTATTTATTGCAGCTATATCCTTGATTCTGCCATACAGTCTGTCCAGATGAAAAAACAGCTCTTCACCATCACCGAATAAGAGCGCACACCATGCACAGCTGATATATAGGCATGGATTTTGATCTAAAAATTCAGCAGACAACTTGTTTATATAATATATTTCGAACATATCCGAGCTTGATTGTACGTTATATTTTATGTATCGAAATATGGAATCGGCAACTCCCTTGCTGCAGCCGGACTTTATATAAAAGCAAAGTGCATTGAAATAATCTCCCGAATTATAATAATATGTTGCAGCTCTTTGATTCAGAACATTACAGTCTATAGAAGTCTCTGATATTAATTCATTGCGTAAAAAGTCCAGAAACAAATGATGGTACTTATACTTGCTTTCCTGACAGCTTAGAAACATGTTGCTACCGAGGATTGTGTTAAGAATCCGGCTGCTGTCTGTATTTTCTGTTATCTGATGACAAAGCTCGGCAGAAAAATTATCCACAATTGATGTCTGCATCATAAAAATGCGAATGTTCTTGTCAAGCTTATCCCATATATGGTGCTTAATATATTTTTGCAATGGATTATTATGTAGCCTTTCATCTGCATAAAGATTGCCTCCCATAACGAGAGCATTTACTGCAATTGGCCAGCCTCCGGTTAAGTTAAATGCTTCTTCGGCTTCCTTTATGGAAACAGATTGTCCGCAGCTTGCGAAATGCCGTCTTATTTCAACGCTTTTAAAGGAAAGCTCCGAAGCTCCGATACGGGCGATTTTATCATTTTCCTCCCATTGTGAAAATTCCTGAGGCAGCTCACTTCGGCTTAATGTGTAAATTGCGAATGACAGGGGAAGCCGTTTTATTACATAAAGCAGAGATTTAATAATTTTTTCATTTGTAATAAAATGAAAATCGTCAAAAACAAGAGCATATGAGCAATCATCAAAAAAAAGCTGTGAGATAATCTCGATTGTATACTCAACAGGAGCTGCACTGAACGATGGACTTTTCAGAAGCTTATCCAAGGTTTCTTCATGATGAATAACCGAAAAGAGTGCCATACATAAAATCCTATAAAATCCCGCAATAATGTTATCGTACTCGTCAAGGCTGATCCAAATGGTTCTGTAATCCGATTTTTTCAGCCACAAAATAGTAGAGATGGTTTTTCCGAAGCCGGCCGGTGCGTTTATGAAAATATATCGCTTT
>DAIUCB010000223.1:0-4975 GCA_036846385.1 Bacillota bacterium
TCAGAGTATTTGAAAGCGACCCTATCGTAGATATAAAACTTTCGGAGCTGACAAAAAGACTTCCGTCAAAGGTTCTGTTTTGCGCTGTAAAGCACGATAATGAAATAATTATCCCAAAGGGGAACTTTACCTTCAAAAGTGATGATATTGTTTATGTAATAGGTGAACGAGACAGCATATATAAATTTTTTAAATATATCGGACGTAATTCACAAAGAGCAAAAAATGTCATTATAATAGGCGGCAGTAGAATATGCATATATTTAACCTGGCTGCTTAATGAAATAGGTGTAAATGTAAAAATAATTGAAATAGACAAAGAAAGATGCTTAAGCTTAAATGAGGAGCTTGAAAATGCATTGATAATACAGGGTGACGGTACGGACCAGGAGGTATTGGAAAACGAAAATATCAACACAACCGACGCTATTGTAGCATTGACCGACAGAGACGAAGAAAATTTAATCAGCTCCATATATGCTCTTCAATGCAATGTACCTAATATAATTTTAAAAATAAACAGACTAAACTATATACCGATAGTAAAGAAACTCGGATTGGATAAAATAATCAGTCCAAAATTCACTACAGCAAACAATATATTAAGATATGTAAGAGCGCTGGACAATACTAAGGGCAGCCATGTTGAAAAGCTGTACAAGATATTTGATGATGAAGCTGAGGTTGCTGAATTCACAGTTAAAAGCTCCACCAAAAATATCGGAGTGAAATTTAAGGAGCAAATTATTATGGAGGATATATTGGTTGCTGCAATAGTAAGAAACAGAAAAATTATAATTCCGTATGGCAATGACTTCTTTAAAGAGGGCGACAAGGTTATTGTTGTTACGAAAAAGGGCTGCCTTACTGATTTAAACGATATTTTCGTGAATTAACGCGGAGGATAAATTAAAATGAACATCAGAGTTGTACTTAAGCTATTAGGTACAGTACTATTATGGGAATCAGTATTGATGATTCCCTCACTTATTATTTCTATAGCTGATAACAGCTATGATATTAACGCATTTATTATTACGATAATTGTAATAGGAATTCTTGGTCTTTCATTGATGCAGACCAAAACAAACGGATTACAAATGAGGAAACGGGAAGGCTTCGCAAGTGTGGGAATATGCTGGGTTTTAATGTCACTTTTAGGTGCATTGCCATTTTATTTAAGCAGTGCCATACCTTCCTATATAGACTCGGTATTTGAAACCGCTTCCGGCTTTACTACTACCGGTTCAAGCATAGTGACAAATATAGAAAGCTTCCCGAGAGGTCTGCTTTTCTGGAGAAGCTTCACTCATTGGATCGGAGGTATGGGTGTATTGGTTTTGACCTTGGCTCTGATGCCCTCATTAGGTGCCCGCTCGGTTTTTTTAATGCGTGCGGAAAGTCCGGGACCTTCTCCCGGCAAGCTGGTACCGAAAATTTCTGAAACCGCAAAAATATTATATATAATCTATGCTGCCATGACCGCAATTCAAATTGTTCTTTTGGTGGTTGCAGGCATGCCTGTTTTTGATTCCTTCATTCATGCCTTCGGCACTGCCGGTACAGGAGGCTTTTCGAGCAAAGCATTGAGCGTAGGAGCCTATAATAATCCTTATATTGATTGGATCATAACTGTTTTTATGTTTTTATTCGGAGTAAATTTCACGCTTCATTATCTTTTGATTAAGGGAGACTGGAAAAGTATTTATAAAAACGAAGAATTCCGTTTATACTTGTTTACGGTAATTGCCTCGGTTATATTAATTTGCATTAATATTTTGCCCCTGTACAATCATTCAATTAAGGAAGCTCTGAGATATGCGGCATTTCAAGTTTCAACAATAGTAACGACTACCGGATATGCCACAACAGACTTCAACCTATGGCCGATGTTTTCTAAAGCAATCCTTTTAACTCTCATGCTTTTCGGTGCTTGTGCCGGCTCTACCGGCGGAGGCATAAAGTTTATAAGAGTGCTTTTGCTTTTTAAAACTGTTAAAAATGAAATAAAACATATTATTCATCCAAATTCGGTGAGCAGGGTTAAGCTGGACGGCAGATCGGTGGACAATGATATAATTTCAGGTATATTTATTTTCTTTTTTGCTTATATTGCCGTAATGGGAGCTGCAATATTGATAGTGTCTCTTGATAATTTCGATTTTATGACCACCTTTTCGGCAGTGCTTGCCACTATAAGCAATATAGGACCGGGCTTTGAGGTTGTCGGTCCTATGGGTAACTTTGCAAGCTTTTCCGTATTAAGTAAAATTGCACTGACATGCTGCATGATTATAGGCAGGCTTGAGGTTATGCCGATATTGCTTTTATTCTCTCCGTCTATATGGAAAAAGCAATAAATATATATTATATTACTGTATTCATAGCTTGAACAGGCAGTATTCTAATTATAAGGTTATAATCATTAATAAGGATAAAATTCTTTTACTACTTGATATAAATGATGTTTAATTTTCTATTTTTGTTATCAATCTTAATAACTTTTGTAGTTATATTTTTATGCTACAGATTACTATATTTCTTTAAATCTTTGTTGACAAGGTTGCCCATTAATGGTAATCTTTTAACACAATTAAATAATAGTTTTGTGTTCTGTCATATTAATCTATGACAGCTAAGAGGGAAGCAGGTTAAAATCCTGCGCGGTCCCGCCGCTGTAAGCATGTAGTTGTTTTCATATCCACTGAATATTCGGGAAGGAGAAAATAATGAAAATGTGCAAGCCAGAAGACCTGCATAAAATGATTATCACCCCAACGGATGATTGGTAATGTGATTGATAAACGACAGTAAATACGGGCTGTGACATTTGTCATAGTTTTTTTTATGCAAATTTTAAACATTTTATTTAGGAAAGGACTGATTATAAATGAATGTAATAAAAAGGGATGGACGATTAATTGAATTTGATAAAACTAAAATTACGGATGCAATACCTAAGGCTATGAACCACACAATAAAGGGACAGGATATAAAAATAGCTAAAGAAATCGCACAGGATATAATCCTGCTGCTGTAATGCAAACCGTTGATTTAATGGACAAGTACTATATCGGATACGGCTCGGTAAATCATACGCGTAACAGATGCAAGGACTGCGGATATGAAGATGCATCAGAAAATCTAAAAATATGCCCTGAATGCGGAAGTGATAAGATTGATACAATTCAAAGAATTACAGGATATCTCGTGGGTGGAGTGGACAGTTGGAACAACGCCAAGAAAGCAGAATTAAAGGACAGGGTGAAACACAATTGTCAGTAAAAAATATGCTTTATGTTGCCGATATAGTTGAAAATGCCATAGTGGACGGCGAAGGATTCAGAACATCTCTTTATTTAAGCGGCTGCGATATCTGTTGCGAAGGCTGTCATAACAAATCACTCTGGGATATTAATTCAGGAAAAGCAATGACAGTTGATGAAGTATATGACAAGGTTATTTCTTACTTTACAAATATAACGTTTATAGGCGGAGAACCAATGCTGCAATCTCCCAGTTTAACTGTACTGGCAAAAAAAATAAAAGAAAATACAAACAAAACAATATGGTTGTACAGCGGTCACACATATGAAGAAATTATTGATAATAAAATATATTTTAGTCTGTTGAAATACTGTGATGTGCTCGTGGATGGCAGATTTGATGAAAATTATTATAAAAGTAATTTAAAATTTAAAGGTTCCACAAACCAAAGAATAATAAATATAAAAAATTCTTTAGCAAATAAAGAAGTAATTCTATGGGAAAATGAATTTTAACTTCTTCGAAATCAATTTTGCATTATATACATAAATATGATTTTATATACAGCTAATGGCGGTTAAGAAAATTCTCTTAATCGCCATTATAAAATCTAAAATACGTAGGAAATTAAAAATTTATTGACGCAAAATATTATTGATGTTATCATCGTTACATAATTAAATATTTATAAATACGTTATTTATTATTAATAGGATATTAATAACATATCAAAAAATACGTTACATATAATAATAAGGAGATTTTTATATATGTTGTATTCAAGAACTGTTATTGTAACTGGTGCTTCAAGAGGTATCGGAAAATCAATAGCGGAATTATTTGCTAATAAAGGCTATAAAGTACTAATTAACTTTAACCATTCTGAAAAAAAAGCTTTACATTTATATAATAAACTTAGGAACAAAGGATTATCGGTAAAGTTGTTTAAGGCAGATGTTTCTAAAAAAAAAGAAGTAGAATCAATGATGAAGTTTTGTGTTGACGAGTTTGGAAGTCTTGATGTGCTCATTAATAACGCAGGAATAAGTCAAGATAAAATGTTTACAGATATTACGGATGAGGATTTAGATGAAATGTTAAATGTTAATTTTAAAAGTGTATTCTATTGCTCTCAAAGTGCATTAAAATATATGATTCCTAATAAGAAAGGTAAGATTATTAATATCTCTTCTATATGGGGAATAATTGGAGCTTCTTGTGAAGTTCACTATTCTGCATCAAAGGCCGCTATAATAGGATTAACTAAAGCGTTAGCAAAGGAGTTGGGACCATCGAATATTCAAGTCAATTGCATTGCACCGGGAGTCATCCAAACAGACATGCTTTCTCCATATAATGAGGACGAATTAATTGCCCTTAAAGAAAGTACACCATTGATGAGATTGGGAAGTCCAAATGATATAGCTGGATGTGCACTTTATTTAGCATCTTCATACTCAGACTTTGTAACTGGTCAGATAATTAGTCCAAATGGAGGCTTTGTAATTTAATCATATTTTGAAACGTAATAATATCTTACGAAACCGTACTTAAATCTCTCAATTCATACTGAAAAATCAAATCCGGAAGGATATAATCCATAACAATATCAATTTAATGCACCAATATCCAGAAATTTTATTGCAAAAATTAAAATAAATACATGTACGCTATCGTAATACTTATATTTGCAGCACACCTGTAATAT
>DAIUCB010000224.1:0-4894 GCA_036846385.1 Bacillota bacterium
ACATTTTTTCCGGTGCCGGGATTATCCTGATGACCTGTCATACCGGTTATGCTGTTATCTAAAATAATAGTCGTAATAGGAGAATTATTGTATACCGCATTTATTAATCCCGTTATTCCGGAATGGAAGAAGGTTGAATCTCCGATTATTCCAAAGGACTTTTTAAATTTTTCAGAACCGCTCATTTCTGTCGCTTTTTCAAAGCCATGAGCACCGGTTATTGCACCGCCCATACAAATTAAAGAATCGAGTGCATTAAGAGGATTCATTGCTCCCAATGTATAGCAGCCGATATCACCGCTGAAATAAGCCTTATCCTTATATTTTCCCAGTTCATAGAACAATCCTCTGTGAGGACAGCCTGCGCAAAGCACAGGAGGTCTCAAGGGAGCCTGAACCTCTGAATTATAAGAAATTGACGGAGAATCACCCAAAAGCTTTTCTCTGATTATTTCCGGGGATAATTCCCAGCAAATAGGAAACAGCTCCTTGCCTGTGCAGCTAATCCCCATTGCTTTTATTTGAGTTTCCATAAATGGTTCATTTTCTTCAATAACATATAACTTGTCTACCTTTTCCGCAAACTCTTTAATTAATTTATCAGGCATTGGATTTGACATTCCTATTTTTAAGTAGGAAGCATTTTCTCCAAATACCTCCTTTGCATATTGATAGGATATGCCATTGGCAATAATACCTATTTTAGTATCGTTAATTTCTATTTTATTTAATGGACAATTATTTGAATATTGTTTAAGATCCTTAATTCTTTGCTCCTCAATCTGAGGATGTCTCATTTTAGAATTAGCCGGAACCATAAGCAGCTTTCGTGGATCCTTTTTAAATTCTCGTATCGGAGGTACAAATCTTTCTCCAAGCTCAACAAGAGATTTTGAATGGCATATACGTGTTGTCACTCTAAACAAAACAGGTGTTTCATATTTTTCACTTATTTCAAAAGCATACTTCATGAAATCTAAACATTCCTGAGAATCAGAGGGCTCAATCAGAGCTGTTTTTCCGAAATATGCATAGTATCTGCTGTCCTGCTCATTTTGAGAAGAATACATGCTTGGTTCATCAGCAGTTACCAGTACAAAACCGCCGTTTATTACCTGATATGAAAAGGACATAAATGCATCCGCCGCAACGTTCAAGCCCACATGCTTCATGGCTGCAAAGGCTCTCACACCTCTTATAGAAGCACCGGCTGCTACTTCACAGGCAACCTTTTCATTTACTGCCCATTCAGCATAAATTCCCTCATACTGAGAAAAGTTTTCCATAATTTCAGTGCTTGGTGTACCCGGATATGCCGATGCAACCAAAACCCCTGCTTCATAGGCACCGCGAGCTATAGCTTCGTCCCCGGTCATTAACAATTTCATATATAGCCTCCTATTTAGTATTTATATTATGATAATATATCTTATATTAGAAAATGGTATAAAGAAAACCTTTCTAACTAAGAATATTATAAATGCAATTTTGTTTTTAGTCAACCAATCTTAATAATATATAGTTATGAACGTTTATTATAAAACCTCTCCTGCTTACTGAATGAAGGATGTCTGGAAAATGTTGAAAACTTAATAAATATGAATAAAAAACTTGTAAAAAAATCAAGATTATGGTTAAATTTATTTATGAATAGGTAGTAGCAGGGTATGGTTGGCCATCTAAACGAAAGGAGGTAAAACTCTTTCGAAAGGTGGTGATGCCTGATGTTATCGATATATGAAACATTAATGCTGATGATTGTATTTGCAACATTAGTTACGATAATCATAATAGATAACCAAAAAAAGTAATTACCCTGCTGACACAGAGTAATTACGGCTTAATTTAAGTTGTATTTATAGGTCGCCATATCGGCATCTACCTATTCTTTATCTTATGTATATAATAACATAATTATACTAATAAATCAACATGAAAGTATAAAAATATAACATAAGTGGAGGCAGCAGGAAAATAAGGAGCTTGTCAAAATGATTATAAATGCAATTTTGTTTTTAGTCAACCAATCTTATGATATAGGTTCATCGATAAATCTTTATCTGTATTGGCAAATAAATAAAATGTATAAAAAATTATTTTAAAATTATTGACAAAGATATAAAACTAATATAAGATATGCTTAATTAAAATTATTATGCTATGAAAAGGATTAGTAAATATTCACGGTCAAAGAGAGAAAGCCGACAGGTGAAAGGCTTTTGTCCCGCTGTTTATCGAACCCGCCCTTCGAGCTTTTGGGAGTAACAACCCAAACGGTTAAGCCGTTATTTATATGAGATACTGCATGTAATTTGTGCAGTAATTAGAGTGGTACCGCGGATTTCCGCCTCTTAACAGAGGCGGTTTATTTTTTTTAAAATAATTCGACTTAGGAAGCCGATATATTTTTATTGAGAGTGATATATTAAATTATGAGAGGAGAATGTAATATGGCAAAAAATGATAAGGATTTTGTTAAAGAAATTACACCTATGGAAGAGGATTTCAGCAGGTGGTATACAGATGTAATTATGAAAAACGAATTAGTTGATTATTCGCCGGTAAAGGGCTTTATGGTAATCAGACCCTATGGCTTTGCATTATGGGAGAAGATACAAAGCTATACAGATGAAAAATTTAAGGCAACGGGGCATAAGAATATGTATTTTCCTCTGTTGATACCTGAAAGCTTGTTAAACAAGGAAAAGGAGCATGTCGAAGGCTTTGCTCCGGAGGTAGCATGGGTAACAAGAGGAGGAAGTCAGGAGCTTTCGGAAAGGTTGGTTATAAGACCTACATCTGAAACCATAATATGTCACATGTACAAAAAGTGGCTGAATTCCTACAGAGATTTACCTTATTTATATAATCAATGGTGCAGTGTCGTAAGATGGGAAAAAGCAACCAGACCATTTTTGAGAACCTCTGAGTTTTTATGGCAGGAAGGGCATACACTCCATGAAACCTATGAAGAGGCACAGGAAGAAACCCTGAGGATGCTGGATATATACAGACAGGTTGCGGAGGATTTAATGGCAATGCCTGTAATCGTGGGGCAAAAAAGTGAAAAAGAAAAATTTGCCGGAGCATATGCAACCTATACCATGGAAGCATTAATGCACGACGGTCAGGCACTGCAAGCAGGAACCTCCCACAATCTCGGTCAACATTTTACTAAAGCATTTGAAATAAAGTTTCAAGGCAGAAACGGAACGGAGGAATTTCCATATCATACATCATGGGGTATCTCAACCAGATTGATAGGCGGATTGATAATGGTGCATTCCGATAACAGAGGACTCGTTCTTCCTCCTAAAATTGCGCCAACACAAGTAGTAATAATACCTATAGCTCAAAAGAAGGCAGGGGTGCTTGAAAAAGCAAATGATATATACGATAAGATAAAAGCAAAGGGTATAAGAGTTGAGCTTGATGATGATGCTGAAAATTCAACAGGATGGAAGTTTAATCAATATGAAATGAAGGGTTATCCTATTAGAATTGAAATCGGACCAAGAGATATAGAAAATAATCAAGCAGTAGCTGTAAGAAGAGATAAATTAGAAAAAGAAATAATTTCTCTTGATAATATAGAGGAAACATTGTCTGTAATGCTGGACACTATGCAGAATGATTTATTTGAAAAAGCAAAGGCTCACAGAGAAGCACATACCTATATAGTAGAAGACTATGAAGAATACAAGCGCAGTCTCCAGGAAAAACAAGGCTTTGCAAAAATGATGTGGTGCGGTGACAGAGAATGCGAAGACAAATTGAAAGAAGAAACAGGCGCTACAATCAGATGCATACCATTTGAACAGGAAAATTTAGGGGATAAATGCCATATTTGCGGCAAGGAAGCAAAGCATATGATTTATGTAGCCAGAGCATATTAATAAAATAAAAATACAATATTATTATAATTCCGGTATATTGCAATAAAAGGGACTGTGTCAAACAGAAAATTAAAATTCTAGAGAGACAGCTCTTTTTTATTTTTCGGTTTATATTCAGTTTAAAAAACTATTGTATTATTCTCAATGAATATTAGAAAAAGAAAGGGTGAAAATGAAAACATTAAATCGTAAATTAGTTAGGAATAGAATGTTCATACCGGAAAAATATTACAAACTATATTGACATAAAAAAAAATAAGTGCTAATATTAATCAAAACCGACTGGTCAGTCGAAAATTTAGGAGGATGACTTTGAAAAGATTAATGACATTATTACTAATCATAGCTTTAGTTATTTCAGGCTGCAGCAACAAAGGTGCTGTCACAGAATCAAATGTTGATGAAGAAATATATACAGCTGTTGAGGTAGAAACTTTAAAATCAATGGAGCTGCATATAGAAAATATAATGACGGCTAAAACCTATGCGGATAAAAATGTTTATGTAATTCCTATGATGACAGGAAAAGTGGAGAAAATAAATGTAAGCGTGGGAGACAGGGTAAATAAAAATGATGTATTGTTTGTAATGAACAAGGAGGATATTGACAAGCAGTCAAAGCAAGCTCTGGCTGCCTATGAAACTGCAAAAGCAGGCTATGAGGTCAACTTGTCACAAATAGAAAATGCCAAAAAGTCATTTGAGCGTATCGAGAAATTATATGAGGAAGGGGCAGTACCTGAAACTCAATACGAACAGGCTAAGCTTGCGGCCTCTGATGCAGCTTTGGAGGCGGCAAAAAAAGGCGTTGAGCAGGCTAAGGTTGCCTATGAAAATATATCCTCTGCAGCAAAAAATGCTCAGGTAAAGGCGCCGATATCAGGTGTTATTTCAGATATCAGTATAGTCGAGGGTGAATATGCATCTCCAAACAAGCCGCCGGTTACAATTGTTGATGCTGACAGTATAACCATAGAGCTTGGAGTACCGGGAAATAT